>JASFHE010000326.1:0-7394 GCA_050123415.1 Desulfobacteraceae bacterium
GGTGCGTTAAAAATCATCCGCTATCACATGATGAGAAATTTTACGGCACGAATGTCTCATAAAAAAAAGAAACTTAGGATGGTGCAAAAGTTATTCTTAAATATGTCGCTGTAGTATTAGAAAAACTCTGATAATTTGAATAACCGATACCAAAGTCATCAAATGCTATCTTGCACCCCCTGTCGCGCAGCCTGGAAACCAGTTTATATGCAATATCATTATCCTGTATTTCATATGTTTCAGTAATCTCAAAACATAATTTATATGGATCTATTCCACTATTAAGTATCTGTTCATCAATAAACCGGAACATACTTTCATTGGATACGGCGGCCCCGGATAAGTTTATCGAACACATGGAAAGTTGTTTTAAATATTCACGATGACAGGTCAATGAATTAAAGGTCTGCTCTATCACGTATTTATCAATCTCTACTGCCCGTCCGAGCTTTTCAGCAGCAGTGATGAATATTACAGGGGATATAATGTTGCCCTCTTTATCCTTAAGGCGGGATAGTATCTCATAATGGTCTTTTCCGTCATCTTCTGATTTTGCTTCAGCGCTTAAGGGTACTATTTTTTGCGCGTATAATTCTATTCGATGGTCCCTGATGGCCTCGCGTATTACAGGCTCCATTTTGAAATAATCGCTGTATTCATCCTTTGCGATTTTAACTTTTCCCTTTCCCTTTTCTTTTGCTATACGACACGCATTTGAGGCTCGTGAAAATGCCTCCTGAAGACTGACAGATTCATCGAGAATTGAAATACCAACGCTAATACTTGAATAAAACGGCTGCTCAACCGTACGCAGATTTAATTGCTGGAACTCATTTCTTAGACGATTTGCCACTGTCAAAGCGCCATCAAGACCGGTATCCGGCAAAAAAAGAATGAACTCATCTCCAATAAAATATGAGACAAGGAGATCTTTTTGCCTCCCTTTCTTTTGACGAACCCTGTCTAAAAGCCAGGCCGAGACCTTCTTAATTGCATAATCTCCTGAGCTGCTGGATTGAAATGTGATTGTCCTGAAATAATCTATATCTATAAAAATAATCGAAGCCAGCAGTTTTTTCCCGTTATCACCCGCATCTTTTCTAAATTTGCGGACCTGTGATAAAAATTCCTGCCAGTTCATCAGGCCTGTCAGTTTATCGAATGACAATTGATGTTTCAGTGTCTGGTGCAAATTGTATTGTTCTGTATTATCCTGCATTATCGCTATAAAACCAAGAATTTCATCAGTATCAGAGCACACTTCATTAATAGTCAGGGTAATCGGTATTTCTTTACCTTCTCTGTCAACAGCAGAAAATTGAATCTCCTGAGCACCCTGAACCGAAATAATTTCAGGAAAGTTTCTTTGAGCGCCGATAATAGGCGATTTTGATTGCATCTCTTTCTTTCTTGCGTCAATATACCCTTTAAAAAATGACCTGTGTACTTCTCCGGCTTTAGAGGTTATTAAAAGCTCAACCGGTTCCCCCACAATTTCGTGGGCAGCATATCCGAAAAGCCTGGTTACCCCATTATTGATATCGCGGATAATTCCGGTTGTATCTACAAATAATAGGGCATTTGTTTCCAATTCATCCAGGGCGCGCCATATATATTCGTTTCCAATGATCATATCTGCTCCGATATTTTTAGAATGTAATTGAAGTTACACAGGTTGATCCCTGATATAGACTTTATTAAATAGTTTATGGCTTTTTGAGAATTACTGCTTTTAGTTTTATCACATGACATAGCCGACAGCCTAATCTTGACTGTAAATGGAATATGTATTCTTACCCGAATTTTTGGCTTCATATAGGGCTTTATCCGCATTCTGCATCAGCATGTTTAAATCATCGCCCTCTTCATATCCGTGTTGAGCGATCCCGATGCTGACTCCGACTGAAAGCATATCTTTCCCAAATGGTACAGGTGAAGGTATTAATGTTAAAAGCCTTTCTGCTGCTTTAACCACTCCCGAAATTTCTTCGGCGCCATAAAGAACAACCGAAAATTCATCGCCTCCCAATCTGGCAATCAGATCAGTCTCCCTGAAAGTAAGGAGCAGTTTTTGGGCCACCGACTGCAAGATCATATCCCCAGCCGCATGGCCGTACTCGTCGTTAACAGGCTTAAAATCATCCAGGTCAATTGCCAAAAGATACAGGGATTTTTCTTCACGCTTTGCAAGGGCCGCCATCTCCAGATATTTGATTTCAAATTGATTGCGATTGGCAAGTCCGGTCAAAGGGTCTGTTAATGCCAATTTCCTGATTTCTTCTTCTGCTTCTCTGCGTTTAATTTCATTTTTCATAAAAATACGTAAAGAAGCTTCCATCTTACCCAACTCTGTATTTTTGTCGTTTTCATTATATGAATGATCTTCAAGATTTATTTCCAGGTTGCCACTGGCTATTTCCAGCATAGTTTCTGATATTTTTTTTACCGGATTGATGATTTTTACAGAGAAAATATAAAATAAAAAAACAGCGATTGATATTGTTGAACAGATAACAATATATCCATTCACACGCTCATTATGACTTACGATCTCAAGCTCTCTACTAAATCGATCTGATTTTTTTCTATTTCATTAATTATATCCTGATCAATTGTTTGGAGCCCTCGCAATGCATAAGTATCATCAATCCTGACCTGAGCGTCAATTTCTTCAGGAGACAGATTCTGCTGGATTCCACTGTCTATCAGTTCGATATTTGATTTATACTGGTTTACAGTATTTACGATATCTTCCAATGCAGTTTTTTCACCGGCTGTACAATTTAAGCTAAGGTACTTTTTTATATCTTCATTGATTCTGGCTATGGAGCTTAAAACTTTTTTTTTGTATTTTTCATCCTTTCTCAAGATATAATTTTTATAATCGTGGATCATACGCCCATAACCAAGTTCCGATCGAATAGAAGTAACAAGAACGGGTTTGTTACTTTTATCCTTAAAAAAAATATGTTCATCTATTATTTGACCATAAAGAGTCTTCAGGCCTCGTATGGCCAATGTATCGTCTACCTTCACCTTTTTATCAATTTGTATACTGGATCTGCTATTTTCAATCTCTTTACGAATTAAAGGGATCTTTCTTCGATAATCATCAAGCATTGTCTGTATATCATTAAGTGCCAGCTTTTCTGCCGTGGAGAAGCTTAGGGCCAGGTAATGATCCACAACTCCCTGGGTGGCCCCCATTGAACGTTCCAGTTTCACATAATTATCAAAATCCTTGCGCAGGACATAATTCTTAAAATGATGTATCATTCCGCCATAACCTAAAGTTGCATATAGAGAACTGTTTAGCCGGGCTTTTTCATAATTCTGGGCTTTAAATGATGCCCATGATTCCTGCAGAGATGATAATTTTCGGGCTAAATATATTGTAAAAAAAGTAGACGCTAAAGCAGAAATTACCAGCAACATAAATATAATAATCGATATTTTTTTAAGAGATAAGTTATTCATAAAATATTGTCTCCATGAGAGATTTAAATATGCATTATTATTCAGGACTGGTCGATTTTATTGCTAATCTGTCATAACCAATGTTTTCCGGCTTTCTTTCATATTCTTGAACTATATGTTTTGCTATCCTAAACATCCTGTACAGCATCTGTTTTGACACCTGGAGTTTCAGCAGATATTTTTATTATCTATTACCCTTTTTACCCTTGCTATGAGCCTTTTTGAATCAACAGGCTTTATAAGAAAATCGTCAGCTCCGGCATCAAAAACCTTAACCTCGGAATCCGCATCCTGCAATGCTGTTATCATGATGATTGGTATCTGCCGTGTCTCCAAATTGGCTTTGAGTTTTTTTATGAGATTAATTCCATCCATTTCGGGCATGATATAGTCCGTTATGATTATATCCGGTCTAACCCGGATGGCCAGCCTTAATGCTTCCACTCCGTTTGTTGCAGTAATTACTATAAAGCCTTTATTTTCCAATAATTGCTTAAAAAGTTTGAGAAATTTTTCATCATCATCAACAAAAAGGACAGTAACATTTTTTAAATATTCAGAAATCTGTTCAGAATGATTCTTTATGGGTTTATTAAAAGCTCTTTCTGGGTTCAATTCATCTTTTTTTTCCGGTGCTGCAATTCGAAATACCTCTTCGACCGTGGTTAATCCTTTTGCAGCTTTTTCGATCCCGTCATAAAACAAAGATGAATAGCCTGTGGACAAAGCCGCTGTTGTAAGGTCAGGGAGATCAATATTCGAAGTTATCATTTTTTTTATTTTCTGAGGAAAGGTAAGAAGTTCAAAAATGGCAATACGTCCTTTATAACCGGTATAGCGGCATGATTCGCAGCCATAGCCCTTGTAAAAAACAGCGTCTGAGAATTTTTTTGGAATTTGTTTCATTAATTGTGCGGGAGGAACTTCGGGTGTCTTGCACTCTTCGCATATTTTTCTCACCAGCCTCTGGCCCATTACAATATTCAGTGACGCGACACAAAGATATGGTTCTATCCCGAGATCGAAAAGACGAATAATAGCTGATGGAGCATCATTAGTATGTAATGTTGAAAGCACAAGATGCCCGGTTTGAGCAGCCTGAAATGCAATGGACGCTGTTTCACTGTCTCGTATTTCACCAACCATTACAATATCAGGGTCCTGCCTCAAAATAGAACGCAATCCCGTGGCAAAAGTGATGCCTGCCTTTTCATTTATCTGGACCTGATCAATTCCGGCTATGTCGTATTCAACAGGATCTTCTACTGTAATTATTTTCACTTCTGCAGTATTAAGTTTGTTAAGACACGCATATAGAGTGGAAGACTTGCCGCTTCCTGTTGGTCCGGTAACCAGAATGATCCCCTGAGGCCGGGATATTGCTTCAATAAAATTATCACTGTTTTTAAGGGGGATACCCAGATTCTCGACCTGAAACTTGCCCATATCAGGATTAAGAATTCTAATGGTCACTGTTTCGCCGTATGATGTTGGTATTGTGGAAACTCTGAGGTCATATGTCTTGTTATTATACTTTATCTGAGACCTTCCATCCTGGGGTTTTCTTTTTATGGAAATATCTATATTGGATAAGATTTTCAACCTGGAAACAAACGGCGCATGAATGTGTTTATCTGTTCTCATTGCCTCCTTTAAAACACCATCCAGACGATACCTGATTAAAAGAGAATTTTTTTGGGGTTCTATATGAATATCACTGGCATTTAGTTTGAGGGCATCTGCAAAAACAGCATTTGTAAAACGAACAACCGGTGGACTTTCTGTAATAGAAAGAATATCAGCTATATCTTTTTCGGGTTCTTCACTGGCCTTGACTATTTCTATGCTTGCCTGATTGATATCATCAAACCCGAATTCTTTTTCGATTCCACCTTTAGGGTAATATTTTTTAATGTTTTCCAGAATGTCATCTTCAGGCGCAATCATTATTTCAACAGGCATCTGGGTAACAAGCCGCAGATCTTTCAGCGCATATTGCTCCAGGGGATTAGTCATTGCAATTATCAATTTTTTATCAACTGTTTTTAAAGGAATAACCTGGTAATTTCGGGCCATGTCAGGAGGTACCAGTGAAATAATATCTTTTGATAAATTTATTCCGGAAATACGTACATATGGAATTTTTAGTTGGTTGGATAATGCTTTTGCTATCGCAATATCATCGACAGCCTTCATATCTATTAGAATCCTTCCCAGCCTGACTTTTTCTATTTTTTGAATATCTATTGCTTTTTTAAGGATTTCTTCATCAATTAATCCGGCATCAATCAGTATCTCACCGATTTTCTTTCGTCTTTTTCCTGTTGCCCTGCTGTCAGTTGTTTCCATGTTTCTTATCTCCGGAATTATAACGACATAAGTATAAAAGCCAAACAAGGGTGCAGCTCATAACCGTTTTAATCATCCGGTTAAAAATAAATGTGTTTTATTCCTGAATGTCATTCAAAATTAACTCTGCCTGACTGATTATATATTCAACAGTGTTTTCAGGGATTTTTTTCCCTTTCTGGGTTTCTGCAAATTTAATTAAACTGTTAACTGCATCTGATGTTGCGTTGTTATCCGCCTGTTCAAGAGATGTTATTGCCGACTCAAGCTTCGAAACCATATTGTTTGTTATACCTGTATTGAGCTTCTGCCCTTCAATATAGTCTATTAAGTCGTTAATTCTGTTAATTTCTGATGATTCTATCTGAGGGGCTGGTTCATCCGGGTCATATGATTCAGATATTATTTCCTCATTTGATTCTGAACTATCATACTGACCGATATAGTGGACAGAACAGCCTACTTTAGGATACTCACTGTTTGCCGGATCAGAGACAAGCCATATATATACACCACCTGATGGACACTTGTATTTGCTGTCTATGGAAAGGCTTGGTTTATTATTTTCATTGTAATATGCTCTTTCTTCCAATTCGATATGATATCGGTTTGCCTCACACTCGGCCCTGTAGGCTTTTTCTCTTTTGCTTAAATAATAAGGTACAGCGATGGACACAAGAATACCTGCTATAATCAATACGGCCATCATTTCCAAAAGTGAAAATCCATGACTAAAATACATAATTATTTTTTTCATTTCACCAACTCCGGTACAGGTTTTTCTTTTGTGACTCTTATATCTTTAAAGCCATAGAGATCAGGGGCAGGGCTTCTTACAATGATATCCGTTTCGGACTCAATTACCTGAAAAGGCTTACCACTTTTCGGACATTTGAAACTCTCTCCAGGTCTTTTTCCCTGCTGTATAAGTTTTGATATATTCCATAGAATCCTTATACATTCATCAGTATCAGTATCGGTATCATATGTTCCTATCCTCAGGGGCTGATTTTCATTGGAAGATCGGAAGATCAATGATGCATTCAGAAATAAAAGCAAAAGGCAGGTAATAACAAAAACATATTTAACTATTTTACCAATAACTTTTTTCTTATTTTGCTTTAGAGTGTTCTTCTCTTTTCTGTTGTCCCTTTTTTGACGGCGGCTATCAATCTCTGCAACTACTTCGTTTGCAGTTTGCATGGCAGCACACCTGCTGCAAAAGGTTTTTTCTTTTTCATTTGAGGAGATACAATTTTTACATAGATATTTTTTACATGACAGGCATTGAGAATAAGCTTCTTTATCAGGGTGATAATAACATTTCATAAAAATAACCTTATTTTTTTTAACTTAAAAATGTTAAAGTTAAAAATCTTTATCCAATATAGAAATAACAGCAATCAATACTTCAGGTCACTCTAGGAAGGGACTATAAGCTTTTGCAATATATTCAAAACTTAAGAGGCTTTTGCAAAAATATTTACATACTGTAAATAAAACTGTAAATCAGTGTCCCCCTTATTTTTTGCCAATCACTTTTGATCGAAATCAGGGGGTATTAATTA
>JASFHE010000327.1:0-7389 GCA_050123415.1 Desulfobacteraceae bacterium
CACCCTACATGGTGAAATCCGGGTGCTGGGCACAGCCTTTAATGTGCGCAGCCGAAGGGGAAAGGTTTCAGTAGATGTTGTCCGCGGTCTGGTCAAAGTCAGGAAAATCGGGAGTCAGGGAAACAGCTCAAATAACGAGGTGATCCTCAAGGCAAATCAGGGGGCTTCCTATAGGGAATTGGGCGGCATGGAAAAACCTCACACCGGCTGTACTGACAAAGCCCTTTCATGGCAGCATGGCAAACTGGCCTTTCAATCCGAACCACTGTCTGAAATTTTAAACCAACTGGAAGATTACTATCCGGTCCTTTTCAAGCTGAATGACGCTTCCCTTGCCGGAGAGTGTCTGACAGGAAGCTTTGAAAATCACGGTCTGGACGAAATTTTGAACTCCATCCTGACGGCCTTTGATCTGAAGGCTGAACATCTGAAGGGAGTTATCATCTTAAATAAACAAAAGGAGGAAAAGTATTATGAAAGTCAGACCAGCACTGGCAGTCTTTTTTACAGTTATTACCCTGACAGCGGGAGTGTTTAATGCTGCACTTGCGGCAGAGGATTCAAATACACCCGGTCTGCCGGAATCAGCAATAAAGTTTAATATTCCGGGTAAGCAACTTGCTTCCGCCCTTTCGGATTTTCAGAAAACCTCGGGTGTTAATGTTATTTTTCCGGACAGGCTCGTAAAAGGAAAGACCTCCCGAAAGATATCAGGAGATTATCCACCTGCCTCAGCCCTGAAAATACTGCTCGAATCAACTGGGCTTACTTATAAGGTGACTGCCGAAAATACCGTGGTTATAAAAGAGGTCTCAGACAAGGTTGTCCCTGACAATACCGAAGAAAGAAAGAGCAGTAAAAAAAATGAACACACTAATAAGGCTGTGGACATGGACCGCATGGTGGTCACCGCGACAATGACCGAAAAGGAAATAGAAAAGGCGCCCGGTTCAATAGAGGTCATCACTGAACAGAATATCCTTGAGATGAATGCCGAAACCCTTGCTGAGGCTCTTGAGGATGCAGCCGATATAATGGTTGTCACCGCAGAAGGCAAGCAAAAAGCGCCCAGGATACGAGGCATGGAATCCATCCATTCCCTGGTGCTGATTGACGGCCGCCGGCTGCCTTCCGGCTTTAAGGGAGTGGTTGATATTGAACACATCCCCGTGAATATGATCGAACGTATCGAGATTGTCCGTGGTCCGGCCTCAGCCCTGTATGGAACTGATGCGCTTGGCGGAGTTATAAATATTATAACCAAAAAATCTCCGGATCAATTCAATATGGGAGTGACCGCTCAATATGGGCAGAGGAGCTACAGCGATCAGCACGAGGAAAAATTAAACGCGTTTATAGGAAATTCGTGGAACCGTTTTGGATTTTTCCTGTCAGGCGGAGTCCAGGGAAAAGACTATTATGACCTGGACGACTCTGCTCCCAATGACGGCGATGATATAACCCTGAAAACCATAAGCGGACGGTTTACTCTGGATATTAACGATAACAATGATCTGATGGCGGGATTTGAATATATTGACAAAAACGACATCGGTCTCCGTTACATGCAGAAACAGAACAGGGAATGGGATCATGTTGATGAAAGAAGCAATTACTTTATCCGGTATAACAACAGGATTTCACCCCTGTTTAAACTGATGCTGAGAGCAAATCATTCTGACCAGAAAAATCGTACGGATCTTGATCCTCCCACCAGCACCGTGGACGGATATGAAAAATCCGATCTGGATCAACTGGAAGGCCGTGTTACAGGAATACTGGGAAAACACCTCCTTACCTTTGGTTCTGAATACAGGGACATCGAACTGGAGGAAGACAGCGGTACCGAGTATGGCGTTGAAAATATCAGTTTTTATTCACAGGATGAATACCAGGTCTTAAGCTCATTGTACCTGGTTTTTGGTTTGAGATTTGACGATCATTCCGAATTCGGTTCCGAATGGACGCCGCGCACATCTCTTGTTTACAGCATTTTTAACAATCTAAGACTTAAAGCGTCATACGGCACGGGTTTTCGCGCGCCTACCATATCCGAACTTTTTATAACCTCATACAGAAGCCAGGGAAAAACCATCTACGAACCAAACCCGGATCTGGATCCGGAGACTTCGAATAGTTATGAAATAGGGCTTGAAGGGGAATATAAAAGTTTCACAGGAAAATTAACGGCATTTAGAAATGAGATAAAAGATCTTATAGATGCCGAATATTATGGTTCCGAGGGATCGGGGAACAAAAAAATTTCCTATTATCGCTACCTGAATATTTCCAGGGCCAACATATCGGGTCTGGAATTTGAATGGGATATTGACATGCCCTATGGTTTTTTACTGTCAGGCAACCTGGCATACCTGGACACGGAAGATGAAGAGACAGGCGAAGAGCTGACAGGCCGTCCCGACCTTAAAGGTTCTGTAAAGCTGAGATACAACCATATGCCGACAGGCATCAATGCCAATATCCGCATGAAATATTTCGGGGACCGCTACTCTGCTGGCGATGATGATGAGGATGCCTACACAATGGTGAACTTCTACTTTTCAAAAAAACTGACCGACAGGATCAAACTGTTCACCGGTGTGGACAATATTTTTAACAGCGGAAAAGATGAAGGTAAAGAGCCAACCCTTTACTTTTGCGGATTTTCTTTAAGCTACAGATAGACAGACAACGGGCAGTGCAAAGGATTCTCTGATTTTCCTGCACTGCCTGATTATTAAATATTTCCATATATAAAAATATATAAGAAGGAGAAATCAATGAAACGATTATGTACAAAATGTTCTAAAGGACTGAAATTTTCTTTTTCCTGTTTAGGTTATTCCGCAGCCATTGTTATGATCTTTGCACTGCTTCTGGCAACAGCCGGGTGCTCCCCGGAACCCCCTGAACCTGCAAAGCCAGTTGTTGATATAAAACCGGGCCTGTATCTGGTAAGCGTAGGCAACGGGGACAGGGACAACATTACATTGCGCGCGCTTAATACCATAAAAGCCGCTGATATTATTTTCTGCGGTGATTATGCCGAAAAAGAAATGTCTGATCTTTTACAGGGCAAGGAAATACAAAAAACAACATTGAATGTTCACAGGACCTTTATGCGAAAAAAAACAGCCGACTACCCAAAGGCGCTGGAGGAAGTAAAAAGGGTATCAGGCATTGTCCGCGATGGGATTGCCCAGGGAAAAACCATTGTGATACTTGGTTCGGGCGACGTTACCATCTATGGTCCGAACATGTGGTTTATGGAGGTGTTTGAAGATTTGAATCCTGAGATTGTACCCGGGGTCAGCAGTTTCAACTGTGCGAACGCTGCCCTTAAAAAAAGTGTGGCTGCCGGCGAAAAGACACGCTCCATCGCGTTGAGCAATGGTATGGATATGGAAGAACTGGCCAGGGCAAAAACCTCCATGGTCTTCTTTACAATGCACCTGTCCCTACAGGACATCGTATCAAAGCTCAAACCCCATTACGGCGGCGACATGCCCATAGCCATTGTTGGAAACGCCGGCTACCGTGACAGGGAACGCATCTACCGGGGAACACTGGATACCATTCTGGACAAAACCAAAGGCGAAAAACTGCCCGTGCATCTTGTGTATGTGGGTGATTTTCTGACCAAACGTTACGGCATAAAGGAAGCCGAAAAGGAACTTGCAGGCAAGTAATCAGTAGAACTGCTCTGCAAACAGAATACCGAATACAATTTTTTATATTGTTTAGATTATAATGAAAGGATTACCGACTATGTTAAAAAACTACAGAGTACCAGTTGGAGGCTTTACAATAATGCTTTTTGTAATGGCGCTCTTTATCATGACCCAGGCAACCGCTTATGCCCACAGCCCGCTTATGTTGATAGAAGATAATGCCAACGGCACAATCACTGTTACTGCGGGTTTTTCAAACGGAAAAATGGGTACAGGGAAAAAAATCATTCTTAAATCCGCATCAGACGGAAATGTCCTGTGGGAAAACACACTGAATGAAGAAGGCGAACTGCTATGCCCGAAACAGGCTGTGCCCTATATCGTTTACTTTGACGGAGGGCCGGGCCATTCCATGGAAAAGGAAGGGATCATGCTGAAGGCCGGAGAAAAGGCCCCTGTGATTCCCTCATCTTCCGGGGCACTAAAGGGAAAAAAGCCCGGACCGGATGCAGTGACAGGCGCAACCAGGCCTGCAGATATTGACAGCGGCAAAGCTGATAAAAAAGGCCTTGCATACCCGGAGTGGCGTCTTCCCCTGTCCGCTGACTTTACAGATGATATCAAGCTGAATCTGCTTTCCGAATCCCTGTCCCTGAAAAACTCTCTCGGTCTGATTCGAAAAACATCCTTGATGCAGTGCTATCAGTATCACGGTCAGATAAAGCTGGCTTCAATTATCAACATGGTAAAAAACAAGCGAAAAGCGGGGAAAAAAGTGGAGTTTCATGCCAGGCCCGTATCCATGTGTATGGGGGTTACCAGCGGTTATCTTGCCGCGGATTTTGCCATCCGTGAACTGTACGGCAAAGAAATGCCGGTCATGGAAGATTTCCGGATAGAGACCAGAGCCAAAATGGACGGCGTCTGGGATGCGTTTGAATTGATCCTTGGCCAAAGGCTTTCACATGACAGAGCTGATAAAGGTCCTTCGCCCGAGGCATTTGTATTTACTGCCCAAAGGCTATCAGATGGTAAAAAGATTGTATTTACCTACAGCGATGATTTCAGGAAACGACTGGCAGGCTTTTTCAAGGGAAAAAACAATCCTGATCTTGTCCCGGAAAAAGAATTCCAGGCCATACGCAGTGATATCCTAAAAGAACTTATTACAAGGCATGGGTGCGGGGACAGCGGATATTTTGTAACCATTGAGGATAACAGAGACAAAACCGATACCGCCGCCATGGATAAGCAGCCTGGAAAACCGGGTCCGCGCATACCTAAAAAGGGAAGAAACAAACCGCCGATCCTTTCCGAATGGAACATGCCTATGCCGATCATTCTTGGTAACCGGCAATTGCACGATAAACTGGAATCCATCAATATAACCACAAAAAATTCCTTTGGAATGGTTCGTAAATTCAACATTATCCAGTGCAACCAGTTTCATACACGTCCGAGCCTGGAACGTCTTCTGGCCGAAGCCCGAAAAAAAAAGGAACAGGATAAAAACCTGTCAAAGGAAAACAAAAAAGACGGTGCAATGTGTCTGGGCATGGTCTCAGGCTACCTCGCGTCACATTATGCAATCCATAAAATGTATGGCGATGAAATCCCGGACATAAAAGACTTTACACTGGGATCAAACTGCCCCATGGCCGGTCTGTGGGATTCCCTGAACCTTGTCTGCGCAAAAAACCTTAAAAGGGACGATCCTTCAACCGCACCTTCAAAGGGTGCATTTTCCTTCACCATCACACGCGCATCAGACGGACGCGCCATAACCTTTACCTTTACAAAGGAGTATCAGAATAAATTTGAACGTTTTTTTGATATGAAATGGAATCCGAAAAAATACAAGGATGCAAAAAGCAAAATTAAGCAACTTCAGGAGGAAATGGAAAAATCCATTTTAAAACGTTTTGCAGAAGGCGATTATGGATATTTCAGGGTATTATGAAGTGTGAATGATTTTGTGTGATGATGATCAAAATTTCATTTTTTAACAGGCTCCATCCGAAAATTCATTTTTCGGATGGAGAAATATTATATAGATCAAGCAGCAAACAGATTCAATTACCCATGTATGATCAAAGTATTTCATCTTCCGGCACATGCTGTGACGGCAATTGCAACTATAAAAATATCGACCATACTGAGAAGATAATATAAAAGATTTCCAACCCTCTATAATAGCTTCATATAACATTATTAGTCGCTTCTAATTTTTATCTTGACTTTTTTTATCCGTAAATATACTTGTGAAAACCAGGGGTTTTATGGATTTATAGAAAGATTATAATATCTTTTAGATACTGTAGGCACTCTAAAATATTTAAAAAAAGGATAACAAAAACATGGAAAAAAGTAGAACTCGCCAGCTTTCAGGTCTGGGAAACTTTGCATCAGTAGAGATAAATGATGACGGTCATGATATCGTTCATATCCATTTCATGAATACCTCTTTAAGGATGTGCAGTCATCAGCTTAAAAATTATACAATAATGCTGAATGAAGCCATGATGCAGATTCATAAAAACGACGAATATTATCGCCAGATGAAAGAGCTGTTTAATATGTACAATGAGATGAAAAACCTGGAATCGTCAGAAAGGAAGAGAAGGCTTAATTGACATCAGATATTCTCACAGGTTTTTTTAATCCCAATAAATTAACTACAGGAAAGGAACGGCCGTTTTTCTGTATCCAGGTTAAACGGTCTGTAAGTTAGTCGTATATGAAACCATCAAAAATAAAAGAAACACTTGAACATTTACTCACCATTAACCAGCCTGTTTTTATCTGGGGAGCTCCGGGTGTGGGGAAAAGCCAGGTAGTGGCACAGGTTGCAGAAACTCTTGGGTATGAACTGCAGGACATCAGGGCAGTACTTCTTGACCCGGTTGATCTGAGAGGTCTGCCCCATATCGATGATAAGGGCAGAGCCGCATGGTGTCCTCCTGATTTTCTGCCCGTAGAAGGAAAAGGTATACTGTTCCTTGATGAATTGAATGCAGCCCCTCCACTTGTGCAGGCAGCATGTTATCAGCTCGTACTTGACCGGCGACTTGGTAATTATCACCTGCCTGATGACTGGAGAATTGTTGCTGCCGGTAACCGGGAAACCGACCGTGCTGTGACACACCGTATGCCCTCGGCCCTGGCCAATCGTTTTGTACATCTTGATTTTGATGTGGACCTTGATGACTGGTGTACATGGGCCATAGAAAACCGTCTTGTCAGGGAGTTAATCGCCTTTTTGCGGTTCCGACCGAACCTGCTTCATACATTTGACCCCTTAAAGGATGAAAAGGCTTTTCCAACACCCCGTTCATGGGAATTTGTATCATCCATTTTATCGTCAGGTAACGGGGTATCCCGTGATTACGAACTTCTGGCCGGGACAGTCGGGGAAGGAGCGGCAGCAGAGCTCAGCGGTTTTTTAAGGCTATACCACGACCTGCCTGATCCGGACGCACTGCTTGAATACCCTGAAACCGCCGATATTCCGGATGATCCGGCAACGCTTTACGCCGTATGCGAAGCAGTGGCAGGAAAGGCCAATACAGTCAACATGCCGCAGGTTGTGGCCTATGCCAGAAGGCTCCCTCCTGAGTTCAGTGTCCTCCTGGTAAGGGATGCTGTAAAGACAGACAGGGAAGTGGTACAGACCGATGCATTCAGTGAATGGGCAACCGCTTATTCGGATGTGCTGCTG
>JASFHE010000328.1:0-7335 GCA_050123415.1 Desulfobacteraceae bacterium
CAATTTAGCTGCTGCCAGACAATTGGGATACACATCTGCCGATGAGGCAGTTGGTGAAGTACTTGTGCAGGTTGAACCAGGCAATCAGGGATACGCAGAATATTTAATCATAGGAGTTGTTGAGGATTCCCAATACAGGAATTTACGTCTTGAGCCTAAACCTGAAATGTATCGGTTGACTCCTGATCTTACTTATTTTCTCACTGTCAGATACAAGGGTGACTATCAAAAGGCAGTTAAAGAAGTAAAACGCGTCTGGCATGAAGTTGCCGGTGACATTACCTTTAAAGACAGTAATGTAAAGCAGAATCTGGCTGCTGCCTTTGCACAGGAGGAAAAGGAGAATAAGGTATTAATCGCTTTTGCCATGCTGGCAATATCTATTGCGTGTATGGGTTTGTTTGGAATGGCGGCATTTACTGTGGAACGGCGCGTAAAAGAAATCGGCCTTAGAAAGGTGATGGGGGCCAAAGTAAAGGATATAGTAAGACTCCTTGGGTGGAATTTTTTAAAACCGGTTCTCATTTCAAACATTATTGCATGGCCTGTTGCAATATTCGCCATGCAAAGCTGGCTGGAACGTTTTCCCTACAGATTTAACTCCTTGTATATGATTCCTATTTGCCTGGTTTCAGGGCTTATTGCACTTTTTATTGCATGGATCACGGTGGCAAGCAATACAACCAGGGTTGCTAAGAAGAATCCTATTCATGCATTGCGGTATGAGTAAAGAATGACCAAAATCCCTAAAATATCTTTTTACAAAAAAAGCAAGTCTGAGATAGAGTTTGAGATATTTTCTCTAAGCAGTCTATTTAAAAGGCGGGGTACGTTTAAACATCCGCTTGATCAACCCCACAGGGTGGAGTTTTATATTATCCTGTTTTTTACAAAAGGGATTGGTTCACATTTCATAGACTTTAAGAAATATACATTTCGTAAAGGAAGCATGCTTTTTATATCCAAAGGACAGGTGCAATCCTATGAGGTTTCACCTGACAGTGATGGTTTTCTTGTGCTTTTTACAGAATCATTCTTGTCCAAAAATTTGATCCATTCAGAAATATTATCTCTATACAGATTGTATAATTATCACCTTCATTCGCCGGCATTGAATCCTGAAGAAACAGGTGAGGACAATTTTATTGGTATTATAAATGATATGTATAAAGAATATAATCATTCCAATAATTTTGCCAAAGAGGAGATATTACGCTTATTAGTAAAATTATTTTTATTAAAAGTTGAACGGATAAAAAACACATTAATTCCCCGGGTATATAACTCGGAAATGATTTCCAGGTTTATCTCCTTCCGGGATCAGCTGGAAAATAATTTCACCAAAACAAGAAATATAAGTGAATATGCAGAGATGCTGAACATTTCATATAAATACCTCAATGAAATATGCAAATCTGTTACAGGTATTACAGCAAAACAGTTTGTTGATAATTATATTGTCCTGGAAATAAAAAGACAGTTAGCAACAACCGATATTTCAGTAAAAGAACTGGCATATGAATTTGGCTTTGATGAACCAACCAACTTTATAAAATTTTTTAAGAAACATACACTTCAGACTCCGTCTCAATTTAAGAATACTATACATAGGCAGCAGGTTTGAAATTTACCATTCTTTTGCACGATTTGACCTGTTGTTTTCTTCTTTCTGTGTATAAATAGTATAAAATCCATATAATTCATCAATATATAAAGGAGAAGATAAAGATGAACAAAAAGACCAGCAACAGACGCACTTTCTTGAAACATGGAGCATTGTTTGGGGGCAGCATTCTTTTTACGGGCTCTTGTTCGCAATCAGTGAAGGCGAAGAAGAATCTTACCAATCCAGTCAATAATACGCTCGAAAGCGTCCGGAGCTTGCGGACGATTCACGGTAACTTCCTCGACAAAGAAATACCAGAGGAATCACTTCAGACAATCCTTAATGCAAGTGTTCGGGCGGCGAACACCACGAATATGCAGAACTACTCCATCGTGGTAATAAAGAACAGGAAGAAAATGAAGCAGGTAAGTGGATACCAGGGCAGTTGCCTGCTTGTCTACTGCGCGGACTACAACCGCACAATAACCCTCGCCAGGCACCTGGGGCATTCCTTCATTCCCGACAATATGAACCGATTTATCCTTTCCAGCATAGATACTATCCTGGCTGTTCAGACCGCTGCGATAACCGCACGTTCGCTTGGGATTGACTACCTTATCACCAATGGTATTCATCGCGGGGATATGAATCGGCAATGGAAACTCCTCGATCTGCCGGAAAAATATTGTTTTCCACTCATCGCTATGCTTTTGGGATATCCGACGAAGGAACCGGCGTTTAAAAAGGGGCGTCTCAATGGACCCGGAATCATTCATTATGAGAAATACCACAGACTGACTAAGACCGAGACGAAAAAGATGGTACACCAATACAACGATCCCAAGGAGAAGCTGGCTCTGGAACGATCGAAGTCCACACAATCTCAGTCTTATCTGGACTGGATTTTTACCAAATGGATGCCGGCCCCTAATCCGACGGACGAAGAAACTCAGATATTTCGTTTCCTCAAACGAAGCGGTTTTGTGGAGATGAAAAAAGCATAAATGATAACAAATAGTGAGGAAGGATGATTTTGATATGAAGACATTAATAATTTTCATAGTATTTATTAGTAATTTGACAGTTAGTGCACATTCTATATATGTGGACAGCAATACCGGAGATGATAAAAACCCGGGCACTAAAGAAGCTCCCGTTTTCTCAATACAAAAGGCTGCTGACATTATTAAAAGCCCGGATAACAATATCTATAAAATGAAAATAAATCCCGGGATCTATATCCTGAAAAGTCATGTAAAAGTTGCAACTGAAAAAAAGATGTCCGGCAAACGTATAGTAATAGAAGCGGGTATTTTACCCGATGATCCGTCATGGACACCCGATAAAATGCCGATAATTACAAGCCAGGCAAAAAAAGGAGAGATCGATACATCCTATCATTTTGTTGTCAGTTTTTTAGTGGAAGAAAGTCATGTTACATTCAAAGGAATTAAATTCAGCGGTTATTTTTATCCCAATGCCAAGTACTTCCCTGTTGCAAGGTTTAATAAAACAAAGACGGATCTATTGGTGGAGCAATGTATGTTTGTCGGAGAAACAGAGAGTTCTCAGGTTCAGGTTGGTGTAATTGCTCATGGAAATAAAGTTATGATCGATCACCGTGTTTTTTATAAAGTAAGAAATACCACGGTATTTTTTCAGGATTCAGGAGATGGGATAAAGACAGGGAACGGTATAACAAACTCTATAATTTATGGCGCAAATCAGGCAGTATGGACGGTATCACCTGATAAGGATTTTAAGTTTGAAAATAATATAGTTTCAGACTGCAGATATGCCTGGGTTAAAGATGATGAAAATGCAGCAAAATATTATATTAACAATTGTTTAGTCGTTAATAATAAATACTATCAGGGAATACCGGGTAAAGAACGGCTGAATCCGGCGCCATTTGAAATATCAGAGAATAATTTAATAAAAAAAGGCAGTATTTCTTTAAGATTAATAGATAACGATGACAGACCACGACTATTGGGTGTTGATGATCCTCTATCCATCGATTATATGCATATTATCCCCGGCACGCTTGGATATGATATGGGTGCAGGGATATTTAAACATAGGAGAAAATAATTTTTAGCACATTTATATTGGCTCATCTTATTGATCAAGAATATCATGGAGTTAGAAAAAATGGCGCTTTCCGAGGAGGCAACTATGGCTTAATTTGCATTAAAATAGCTCCAAAATGAACCGCAAGACTTTGCTTATTGTTTGATGGTGGATTTGGGGCACTCACCAATCTTGACATTAAAACACAAATAAGAAATTATACCTCTTTTTAACCTTTGAAAACACCCCCATTTCAGGAGGCGCAGGATATGAACAATAATATAATAATAAAATCCGATTTTCAGGGTCTTGATCTTGTCAGGCGTGGAAAAGTAAGGGACGTTTATGAGATAGATGATAAACTGCTGATAGTGGCAAGCGACCGCATGTCGGCATTTGACGTTGTAATGGATGACCCTATCCCGGACAAGGGAAAGATACTTACTGCAATTTCAGTTTTCTGGTTTAATAAGCTCAAAGACGTTATTGAAAACCATATTATTTCTACAAATCCTGATAATTATCCTGAAGTATGTAAAAAATTTAAAAACGATCTTGCCGGAAGAAGTATGCTGGTTAAAAAGGCGGAGCCTTTACCGGTTGAGTGTATTGTAAGAGGCTACATTTCCGGCTCAGGCTGGAATGAATATAAAAAGACCGGAAGCGTATGCAGCATTCCTCTTCCTGAAGGACTTAAGGAATCCGAAATCCTTCCGGAACCGATTTTCACTCCTTCAACAAAGGCAGAGCAGGGCGAGCACGACGAGAATATCTCCTTTGAAAAGGTGATTGAAATACTTGGCAAGGATACTGCTGAAAAAATAAGAGATACAAGCCTTGAAATATATGAAACCGGAAGAAAATTCGCCTTGGAAAAGGGGATTATCATAGCCGATACAAAATTTGAATTCGGCTTTGAAGGCGACAGTATTATCCTCATCGATGAAGTCCTTACACCTGATTCATCGCGTTTCTGGCCTATGGACACCTATAATCCCGGAGGCGCCCAGAAAAGTTTTGACAAGCAGTACCTCAGGGATTACCTGAACGGACTTGACTGGCCCAAGACCCCGCCTCCACCGAGGCTGCCTGAGGAAATAGTTCAGAAGACCCGTGAAAAATACCTGGAAGCCCTTGAAAAGTTGACTGGTAAAGGTCTGGATTAGAACAAAATGGATCTGATAATATGTTTCATAGATGATTCAGGTTTTGAGCATGATCTGGTTAAAAATGAAATAGCTCCTGCTGACAAACGGCTGGAGTTTGTTCAGGCCTGTACCTTTGATGAAGCGAGGGACAAACTAAAAGGACGGATACCCGGGCTTTTCCTTCTTGACCTCTGGGGGCAGGATATGGAAGTTGCTGATCCGTCCATAACACCAAGGGAAGAGCTGGACAGACTTGTATCCGGTTTCAATACACTTGATTATGTATATGACGGACTTGAAACCTTCAGCGGAGACAGGACAAACGAGTACCTTAAGCGCTTCTTCTCCATTGTCGCCGGCTGGCGTTCCCTGTTTGAGTCGGTTTGCTCAAGGGTCGGCCAGAATAACAGGTATGGACTCTATAATATCAAATGCGTAAGGGGCGAGTATCCGGGTGTTCCTGCTGTTTTTTACACAAGAAAATCCCTTATTAACGATGCTGTTGCCATGATAAATGCCGGTACCGACGGCCTGTTTATAAAACCTACAGGAAAAAATGATGATGATACCCGGTGTATCACAAGTGAATTTGCCCCTGAATTGATCACTTCTCTCCTGAAGATTATCAAATCAAAAATAGATAACCTGTCATTATATAAGGATTTTTATGCTGAAAATTTCCATCTGACGGGTGAAGTGATTACAGGTTTGATAACTGACTGGACAGATTTTTAAAATATTTAAAAGTCCTTCCTTTCCCTGTCTTGACAAAGCTAAACCGATGCTTAATGTTAAGCTGGTTTTTCTCAAGCCTTTTATTAGATCTCAATAAGGAGTCAGTTTGATTAATCATGAATGAGAATTTGTCGGAAAAGAGTAAAAAAGTCGAAATAAAAGTAGATGAACCGGAAACACCAGATAATATAAATCCCGAAAATGATGAAGAAGTCTCAGAAGATATTCCTCTAGAGGAAATGTCAAAAGATGACCTTGTTAAAAAGATTGAAAAGCTGATAGAAGAATCCAGAGAAAATTATGACAGATATCTCCGCTCCCAGGCGGAAATGGATAATATCATAAAGAGGAATAAAAAAGAAAAAGAGGAATGGGTAAAATATTCAAATGAAAGCTTAATCAAAGACCTTTTACAGGTAATTGATAACCTTGAAAACGCAATAAACCATTCGGGAAATGAAAATTCATTCAATGCTCTGATAGAAGGAGTTGAACTCACACTAAAAGGCCTGAAAGATACTTTGGCAAAATCCGGTCTGGAAGAAGTTAAAACTCTTGGTGAGGATTTTGATCCCTGTTTCCATCACGCTGTTCATGAAGAAACGAGCGGCAGTGTTGAAAAAGGCAAAATTCTCAAAGAGTTCCAGAAGGGTTATTCTCTTAATCAAAGATTGATAAGACCTGCCATGGTTGTTATCAGCAAGGGGAATTCTGATGATGACAGCCAAAACGAGACCTTCCGGGGAGCATGTGAAGAATAAAATATTGAGTAAAAGGGTTATAAGGAGGATAAAATGGGAAAAATTATAGGAATTGATCTTGGTACTACGAATTCTTGCGTTGCTGTTATGGAAGGCGGTGATCCCGTTGTTATTGCCAACCAGGAAGGGAGCAGGACCACACCTTCAATCGTTGCCTTCACCGATAAAAATGAAAGACTTTCCGGTCAGGTGGCAAAGCGTCAGGCTGTTACCAACCCTGATAATACTGTTTTTGCAGTAAAAAGACTTATCGGTAGAAAATTTGACTCCCCAGATGTTCAGAGGGATGTAGGCATACTTCCATACAAAATAACAAAGGCCTCAAACGGCGATGCACAGGTGACATGCCGCGACAAGGACTACAGCCCTGCTGAAATATCATCAATGATCCTGCAGAAAATGAAACAGACTGCAGAGGATTATCTGGGCGAGCCTGTGACAGAAGCAGTTATAACCGTGCCGGCATATTTTAACGACAGTCAGCGGCAGGCCACAAAAGACGCGGGTAAAATTGCAGGGTTAAAGGTGGAGAGAATAATCAACGAACCTACAGCCGCTTCCCTTGCCTATGGGCTTGATAAAAAGGGTGATAAAAAGATAGCAGTATTTGACCTTGGCGGCGGTACATTTGATATTTCAATCCTTGAAATAGGCGAAGGCGTGTTTGAGGTAAAATCTACCAATGGTGATACACACCTTGGCGGCGAGGACTTTGACAACAGGATAGTTAATTATCTGGCAGATGAGTTCAAGAAGGATCAGGGAATAGACCTGAAGAACGATAAGATGGCACTTCAGAGGCTTAAAGAAGCTGCAGAAAAGGCCAAGATGGAACTATCCGGTTCTGCCGAAACAGATATCAACCTGCCTTTTATCACGGCTGATGCAAGCGGACCAAAGCACCTTAACATTAAACTTTCAAGGGCCAAACTTGAGGCGCTTGTTGATGACCTGATCCAACGGGTGGTAAATCCGTGTAATCTCGCCCTTAAGGATTCGGGCTTCAGCTCCA
>JASFHE010000329.1:0-7314 GCA_050123415.1 Desulfobacteraceae bacterium
TGAATAGGCCTTATCAAAAGAGGCCTGGTAATATAACAACCTGTCCATATATTTGAAATTCAATATATATGCCACCAGCTTGCCACCTATGCGCAAACAGAATAAATTGATGCTTTCACTGTTGATCTTCCCTGATAAAAGACCATTTAAAAACATCCCTTTTTTAGGATCAGAAAAAAAACTCATACCTTTTAATCCACGAGAACTTTTCACAGTATCGAGTTCTTTCATCTCATCAACTATTTTATCATTTATTCCATCTAATAATTCCCATTCAACATTATCGAGCTTTTTTAGACCAGCTCGGCCTTTACGCAATTGTTCTTTTCTATTTTTACTTAATGTTTTTTTAGTATAGGTATCAAAATCCTTATAGTCATCCAGTGGCAGATAGTAGCTCGGAAGTTCCCTGGAGATATGGCATCTTTCACCCTGCTGAGTAACTTTATCAAATAAAATCTCCGGGTTGCGGGTAAAAGGACCAAAGTCTCTAAGCGACACTATATCCCAGTCAGACCTCTTATAAAGCCATTCAATAAAAACTGTGATGCATTCATCCTCCATGTTCCTCATCAGAATGAAGTCCATCTGATCTGACCCGCAAGGAGCGCCTGTAAAGGTAATCAATCTAAAAGGCCCTTTTTTTATTTTATACAGCAATAAAAGACCGCAAAGCATCCGATCTTTCCTCAGGGCAATAGTATAGAGATCTTTATCACCCCCATAGATTTCCCACCAGGAAAAAAACCATTCGGGAAGAATAAATATATCGCTCTGTGCAGAACTCTCCAAAAGCAACGTCCACTCTTTTTCTATTTCAGAGAGTCTCTCAGTATTTTCTATTAATTCGACTTCCATATTCTAGGTGCTTCACTACTTTCTTTTTTAAGATTCAGGCGTCTTAAAATATATTTTATTTTTTCTTTTTGGTAATAAACAACCCTCATTACTTTGCCGCGTATTGTTTTACTGAAAATGACTGTTTCCAGATAGCTTGATTTTTCATTGATTAAACGATGTTTATAGCCATAGTTTATTGGGAATATATTTATTCTTTTTATTTCAGGGAAATTAATAATAAGGTGCTCAATTAAATAAATAATAAGCAGGTTTGAAGGGGATAGTGCCTTATACTTTTCATCATATCCTGTTTTTGCACAATGGTAAGTGTCTCCTTCAAGATAGCCAAATCCGCCGGCAATAAGTTCATTGTTCAGTTCTAAAAAATATAAATGAAGAACTTTTCTTTCAGATAATATCTTTATCAGCCCATCATAATATCTCTTAAAAACAGGTTTTGTTCTTTTTATTGATGAATTTTTATTACCCTTCCATCCCGAGTCCTCTATTCTTACAAACTCATGCCATAATCCTAATGCCTCTTCTCCCCGATAGTTCTTGAAGGAATAATCCCCAGCCCCTTTCAAACGATTTATGTACATTTTAATATTTTTCCTAAATTTAGCTGAGAGATCATTATTGAAATAGTCATCAAAGGTTTTTCCCAAAAAAACTGTATAGGTTGGCCGTGTTATCTTGTTCCAGTGTATACCCCGATTATCAAGCAGGCTGTCACTGAATAAATCCGGAAAATCTGAAAAGGAAAATAAAAAATTAAGATTAATCAAGTCCCATTCATACCTATCCTTTAGAAGGGCATTTAATATCAGCCCAGGGAATTCCTTCTCGTTTCCCTTGCGACACAGGGGTCCACTATGGTAGCAATGCTCATTTGTTAACTCCTTAAGTATCCTTAAATTATTTTTTTTGCAGAATATAAGAGGTAAAAATCCTATGATTTTTTCTCCATCATAAGCCCGGTAAATTCTGACCTGATCAGGCGATGCAAAACAGCTGTACCAGAAAGATATAAATTCAAATGACAATAGAGGAGATTTGGATTGACTTTCATTGTATACATCGATCCACTCTTCTCTGATAGATTGCAACTGGTCAAAATGGCAGACCGGACCTGTATCGGATTCAATGTAAGGAAGCAGCATTCTCTTTTTTACCATCATATTAATATCCGGACCTCAAAGCCAGTTGGTTAATCGGGCAGAAAAAATATCCTCTGAAAAACCTCCACCCGGTTTTAAAAATCGTAATTCATCTATATGCAATCTTTTCATACAAAAAGGATCTGTATTCACGCTGTTCAAACCTTCATCAACGCTTACGGCATAATGGTAACCGGTTTTTTTGACCTTTTCCATGATCATATTATTATAATTTCCATTGGGGTATGCAAACGCCATGACCTGCATATTAAGTTCTTTTTCAATTTTTGATTTTGATATTGATAATTCTTCCAGGATCTCTTTAGAGGATATTTGTGTCATAATTTTATGGCTTACTGTATGTGATCCAAAATCAATTTTAGCATTCATCATTTCCCGTGCGTTTTCCCATGTCATAAATCCATTGTCTTTCATTGGAAACTCGGGAAACCTTAAAAATTCTTCCAGGTCATTTATAAAGGTATTCAGGCCTTCTTCATCCATATCCATAAGAGTCTCGGGTGTATCCATTATTACAGATTTATTGCCATGTGCCATACAGTCTTTAAGATTATCAGGTATATTATTAAAGTTTTTTATAAAAGCATCCCGTTCATTTAAGGGAAGTTTTAAAAATTCAGTTAAAAGGAACCTTAATTTCTCCTGCCAGAAAACATCACCGGTCTCTATAAAGCCAGTTGATAAAAAAATAGTGGCAGGAACTCCATATTTTTTTAAAATGGGAAAGGCATTAACATAGTTATCCTTCCATCCATCATCAAATGTAATTACAGCAGATTTGGGGGGCAGTGGTTTTCTACTGGAATGGTATCCGTGGAATTCCTCCAGAGATAATATCCGATAATGTCTTGAAAGAAATTTTATCTGTTTCTCAAAGGTATCCTTTGTTACGATTATCTTGGGGGTTGAAAAAATATCATTGCATTCTTCAGGATTAACAACCCTGTGGTACATTAGAATAATCACACTCTGAAAATTGCTCTGTAGATGCCTGAATCTCAGATATAATTCTTTCAGACCTGTTTTGCTACCAAGACAGGACCAGGCATACTTGAGCTCTCTTTTCAAATTTGATCTTGCTTGAAATAATCTCATGATGCTAAATATTTTTTAACCTTTATTTCCCAGTCAACCCTGTTTTTCCTGGCAGCCAGTAATCCCCTTATTGTGCCTGCGATCCTTGAAAAAATTCCCATAGATTCTATTGCCATATACAGGAAAAAAACGGTTATATTATGACCTGTTTTTTCATGAACCCTATCAGTATAAATACTCATTGACCTTATAACCCGTTTAATAAGCAGCAGGACAAAAATTGATAAAGGCAGATACCAGGTCGTTTGAATAATGAGGGAAAATAGAATTGATATGACCAATATAAGGTCTATCAATACACGATGTACTGATTTCCAAATATCCTTCCAAGTTCGTATTCCTGCCATATGATCTAAGGAAAACCGTTTCATGATCTGCATGAAGGACGGCCCGATCTGCCAGTAAACAATTGCGTTTTCTGCAAACACTGTCCTGATGTCCTGCTGCATAACTTTCTTGACAAAAAGAGGATCCGAGCCAAAACGCAACCAATCAGGAAAACCCCCGGCCTTTTCCCATATATACCTTTTATAGGCCACTGACGCCCCGCCTGCGGGAGGCTGGTTCTCTGCGCCTCGAAGTTCACGATATAAAGAAACTCCATACACATTGCCCAGATTATACTCTTTTCCCAGGATATGTTTTTTAATAGGCATAAAATGAATGTTTCCAGTGACATAATCTGCTGTGCCGTTTTTGATAGGTTCGAGAATCTCCTTTAACCAGTTTTCTGCAGGCAGATTACCACCGTCGATCTGTGCAATGATATCTGCATCCGTATTCCTGATCGCAATATTTCTTCCCTTCCCAGGAAAGGCATCTTTGGCTTGATATAATTTTATCTGCCGGTTTTTTCCGGTGTATTCTTCAATTATCTCTCTTGTGCCATCTGTAGACCCTGCATCCACAAATATGATCTCGTCATTTTCTGACACCTGAGAAATAAGAGAAAGGATAAGTCTTTCCATGCCTTCCCGTTCATTTTTCACTGGTATGACAACGGCTGTTTTCATGAACTTTATTTTCCTATCACATACGATTTTTTATTTGTGGAATAACGTTATCCACTACAAATTGTACGTCTTTCTTTTTTACCAGAAGAACTTCATCCCATGCCAGCCCTGTTTTGCGAAGAAAAAAAACAAGGATAATCAATGTTGAGATTGCATAGGATATGGATGAACTTATGGCTGCCCCATTAATTCCATATTGCGGAATCATCAGATAGTTTAGCACCAGATTACATGTCATTGTAATCAAGGAAACAATGGAGATAAAACCCGGCCGGTTTATACTGTATATATCAGCCTTTAAAAACTGGTAAAGAGACAACGCCAGTATGCCAGGCAGCAGGCATAGCATAGGCACAAGGGCAGGGAAAAACTCCCTGCCATATAAAATAAAGATTGCAGGCTTCCCGATAAAGGCTGTTATTCCGCAGACAAATACCATTATTAGAAATACGTATTTAATAACAAAGGGTGAAAATGATGATGCCTCTGACTGATCCATCCCCATTCGAATGGGGAGAAAGGGAAGAGAAATTGCATCAGGCAGTGCCAGGAATATCTCGGCCACAGAGACACTGACGGCATAATAACCCACCTGTTCGGCTCCGAGGAAATAGGCAATAAAGAGAATATCAACTCTTCTCACCACTTCATTGGCAAACATGCTGATATTTCCCCTTAAACCAAAGGAGAATGCTTCTTTTATATAGGGAATCGAAACCCCGAAATTTTTATCTGCTTTTCTGTATAGTCGAACAAATGAAATGACTGCTACAATAATTATCGTTCCTGTCCAGGCGACCAGGGCTGAAAAAAGTGCGTCTTTAATTATCAGCCAGATAGCAACCATTAGAAGCATGGGAAGAGCTGAAAAAAGAACCTGGAGAATGTTATAAAAATGAATATCCTTTATCCCCATCAATAATGTTCCACCGGTACGCTGTGCAAGAAGAAAAGGAATAGCAACTAAAACCAGAAGGCTAAATTTTTCAACAGTATGATAGTCTGCTTTAAGGATACCATTAAAGGAAAGAGGGGCGGCGCCAACCATGGTCAGTATCGCCCCCTGTACCAGTAAATAAAGAAAGGCATTACCTAAAACTTTATAAAGTTCATATTTTTTTTTGGACAGCAGGTAAATGCTTCCCAACCCAAACCCCAGATTGCCGAAGCTTATGATGAGACCCGGAATCGTTGTGAGCAATCCATACACCCCCCTTCCGGAAGGGCCGAGCAGCCGTGTAAACACGACATTCTTTATCATCCGCAGAAGGAAAAGTATTGCTGTCACCGCCAGGCTTGACAAAGAAAATTTACCCAGACTTGAAAACGATTTTTTGAGTCCGGCAGTTTGAGCCGGAATATTTTCTGCCTTAGACAAGGGATCTTTCATTCTTTATCCTTTGTGTACAGTGATAAGTACATGGATTCCATTTTCTCTGCCCAGCGTAAATATGAAAAATTCTTTTTCACAATGTCCCGTCCATTTTGCCTGAAACTCTCTGCCAATTCCGGTTTATTTTTAAGTAAAAGGACGCTGGAGATCAGTGATTCAATATCTTTTTTTTCGGTTAAAAGCCCGTTATATCCATCTATAATCAACTCCCCGACACCCCCCACGTTAGTGGCAACAACCGGAATACCGGAGGCAAGGGCTTCCAGAAGGGTTACAGGCATTCCTTCTGTATGGGAGGTGGAAAGAACCAGGTCAATCCCCCTGTAAAAGGAAGGCATATCTTTTTGCGTAATCTGCCCCTTAAAATCAAAATATGACATGAGTCCCAATTCTTCAACATACTGCTTTGTTGTTTCAAGCATAGGGCCGTCTCCCGCAACAACAAATCGGCAAAACTTATCCTTTTCAATTATTCCTTTTGCGACCTTTACAAAATCAAGCGGCCCTTTTTCTCTGCTGAGTCTTCCAATGTAGGCAATGATAAATGGAGTTGATCCTTTACATGCGGATGCCGGATTCGGTTTCCATTCATCTGTATCAATGGCGTTGTGTATCAATTGAGTATTCGGGATTCCTGACCGGACAGCCTGCTTTAAAAGTTTGGAAGAAACAGCAATAACCGAGTCAAACCTTTTTAAAACAAGGTTTGCCACGATGGCATAAAAAAAGCTGCGTGCACGACGATGGATCCATCCATGAAGTGTGCTGACAAGCTTTAAATCAGGAAACATGAACCGCAAAAGATATGCATAAACATATGTTTTAGGATCATGAGCATGGAGTATATCTATCTGATATTTTTTTATAAGCTTTGCCAGGGATTTTAATAACTTAAAATCAACAGCTCCGCCGGAAAGCTCAAAAAAATGATACTCTTTCCCTTCATACAATTTTGCAATATTGAAGATGTTCACATCTTTTTTTCTCAGGTAGCATACACCAAACCAAAACCGACCGGCATCAATCAACTCAACCGATTTTAAGATTATATTCTCCGGTCCGCCTCCGCTATCGGAAGAGGCCCTGAGATGCAGTATGGTAACAGGTTTCTCGGGAATAATCATATTGCTTTGTAATCAGGTATTAACCATTTATTATTTTATAACTTCTATATAAACCTGACCGCCTAGCCAGCTTTTCAGGGTTTCACTGTCAGACATTTCCTTTGTTACAATATTACATTTTAATACCCTGAATTTTTCCACAGGTATATTCATAAGATCTTGAAAATAATTATATTTTATCCACAGTTCTGCATCAGGACCCAGATTCTGAAAATACACCTTAAATGTAGGTGAATTGTCACCAACAATCATTCCATATTTCTGCATTGCCTTTGCGACTGTCTTTGAACCCTCAGAAAGTCCCAGGGAATCAAGATCCAGCGCCGGATCAAGCTGGATTCTTGCGCCTTCAGGTATATATTCAACACCATAACCATACCCGTCTGTCCTTGACGCAGGAGGGGAACAGAGTTCACTTGGATCACCATATAGAGTAGCCTTTCTGTTGATTGGCGTTGCACACAAAAGGGCATGCCGGATCTCACCGGCTTCAATTTCTTCAGGCCTGATAAGCCCTGCAATCAATGGGGTTCCTCCCCCGTTTGCACCGGAACGCCACCACCTTGATCCATAAAAAGGTCTTCTGTATCCCGGACCTTTCAGATCCCAGACATCGATAATACTGGCTGACCAACTGCCGTCCGAAAGCTGTTTTGCCTGGGAGAATT
>JASFHE010000330.1:0-7310 GCA_050123415.1 Desulfobacteraceae bacterium
CAGCTGATAGAGTAAATTTGTGAACGTAATCGTGAAAAAGAGATAGCTCAGGCCACCTATATTCTTTTTTTTGACTTGAAATTTAAAATCTAGAGGCCTGCCATGATTCAATGTCGGATTTTGGGAAAAAACAGTGCCTTGTTATGATTGATCCAGTGTGGTATTACAACAGCACAGCATTCTATATTAAGAACTTTTTTAAAGAATTTAGTTTTTGAACAGATGGAGGATTTAATGGCAGCACATTTGACAGAAAAAGAAAATTTTTTACGGGTTGCGCGGGGAAAAATCCCCGAGTATGTTCCCGTTGTAAGAAAAAAGTCTATTAACGATCCGCCGCTTATGGCGATCTGTGATCCGGTGATTATAGGAGATTTTAGAGGTCCGGGCGGAGGTTTTGATCCATGGGGTGTTCCTTTTATTGTCAGCGAAGCCGCTGAATTTACTGCAATGCCCAAACCCAGTGATTTTATTTTAACAGACATAACAAAATGGAGAGATGTAATAAAAGCTCCGGACTATTCCGGGTTTGACTGGGAAGCTGCAGCAAATGCTGACTGGAAAAAGTATATTAAGTACCCTGATGTTACTTCACTTACCATTGCCGGATTTGGCGATCTGTTCCAGCAGTTTATTGGTATGATGGGGTTTACGCAGGGACTTATGGCGATCTATGAAGAAAGGGAAGAAGTTGAAGCATTATTTGACTATATGCTGGAGGTTTCACTTTATATTACAAAAAATCTCATTCATTACTATAAACCGGATGGCTATTACCTTTTGGATGATACAGCAACCCAGATGAATTCCTTTATTTCTCCGCAGTTATTTGATGAGTTACTGGTTCCAAGATATAAAAAGTGTCTCGATATTGCCCGTGAAGCTGATATACCAATTTTCTATCATAATTGCGGAAAGTGTGAAAACCTGATGCCTTCAATGGTTGAAATTGGTGTTAATGTATGGGACCCTGCCCAGACAATGAATGATTTGCCGGCAATGAAAAAGAAGTATGGAAGGAAGCTGGCAATAAACGGCGGGTTTGAACTGGATATGCCGTCCACATGGCCGGATTTTGATGAAGAAGAAGTAAGGAATGCCGTTCGTGAAACATTTGATAAGCTGGCTCCGGACGGAGGTTTTATGTTTAATGGCGGGATTAAATCTCTTGATTTTACTGATCCTGATGTTCAGAAAATCAATGCCGTAATTACTGATGAAGCAGAAAAATTGAGCACACAATATTATAAATGACATATTAAAGTCTGATAGGGGATACTGCTAATCCTGAAATAAATGATTTCCTGAGAGTCAAGGATTTATATGGATGCTCGTTAAAGGATTTAAAAAAAACGGCAGGCCTGAAAAGGCCTGCCGGATATGTCGATAGTGTAACTAAAAGAAAAAGATTTTATTTAAAATACCAGACACGTTTGATAGTCAATGCATACTCTCTTGGACGGCCGGGTTGGGCGTTTGTAAAGATAGATCTTCCATCACTCAGGTCGAAATTTGACAGGTAATAGTATTTGTCAAAAAGGTTTGTACACTCAAAACTTGCCTGCCACTTGAGATCCTCTGATCTCCATGTTACCCGGCTGTTAAAGACAGTGTAATCAGGGATCTTCGCTCCCAGTCCGACAAAGCTGAATCCATCCATTTCATCCTGAAAAGAAGCATCAACACGGGTTGTCAGATCGCCAAATTTACCAATATCGAACCTGTACTGCGCACCCAGACTCCATGTAGTCTCAGGAGTATAGGGTGTTCTTTTAGCTTCTGATAAAGGCGCGCCTTCATACGTTTTTATTTTTGTATATTCAAAATCAATATAGGAATATGTGAAATCCATGGAAAATGCCTTTGTCGGACGCCATATTCCCTCAATTTCCAGGCCTTTGACTTCACCATCTCCAATGTTATCCTGACTGGCACATGGATACTTCTGACCTTCAGGCATCCAGTAACATGCATTTAAAGGCAGTTGTATATCCGTGTAGTCGTTAAAAAAGATTGAAGCGTTAAGCCGAAGCTGATCAGCAATAGTGCTTTTGATACCTGCTTCGTAATTGATGAGTTTTTCAGGGTCGTAGGTATTAATCTGTTCCGGATAGTAAGGCCTGGCATTGTTTCCGCCTGCCCTGTATCCTGTGGCTATCTGTGCATACACCAAAGTCTTTTCAATAATATCATAATCAATGGCTATACGAAAATCAAACCGGTCACTGCTGTATGTTGGGGTGGATGCTCCGTTTGTTGCAAAAAGCAGTTGATTTGGAGGCGAATCGGGAGCAAAGGGATTACCGGCTATAGGCTCGATTTCTGTTCCATCCGGGTTACGGCGACGGAAGGAATATTTCTTTTCGTCTTCTGAATAGCGGGCGCCAAGAGTAACGTCTGTCCGTTCGTTCACGTGCAGAGTTCCCTGGCCATATACAGCCTTACTGGTTGAAGGCACCTTATCGGGTCCGTGGATAAAGTCAAGGGGTGCATAGTTGATATTAACCTGAGCGGTTTCAATGGTCTCCTGATCAAGATAAAACACACCGATTGTAGTGTCCGCATAACCGTCAAAGAGCGTACTGTTCAGTCTGAGTTCCTGAGTGAACTGCTCATGTTCCATTTCCTGAAGCAATTGCTGTATTGCGATCGGCGATCCGTCACTGTCATCTCCGAAAATATTTTCATACTCACGGTATGCAGTAATGGATTTAAGGGAAACATTATCTGTTATCTGCCAGTCAAAAGACAGGGTAAAATCCTTGGAATCAAGGTGATTGATCTTTTCTATATCGCTTGGTCTAAATACATCAACGTTATTGATTTCAGGAGGCTGCTGGGTAATATCAGGTGTGCTTATACCGGCATCGTGATAGTTTGAATAGTTCATATATGTGCCGGCTGTCACAAAACGGTCATCATATGGAACATCCCCTTCATCAAATATATTATTCCCGTTGTTATCGAAGAAAAGAGGTATTGATGGATCACTGTCTGTGGCCATATTTCTTGCTTTGAGCAGAACCATGGGCTGGGCCTCTGACTGATCATCAACTATGCTGGCCGAGAAATTAATTTCAAGGTCATCATTAGGGATATAACGCAGGCTTAAACGCCCTGCAGTCATTTCCTGGCCGCCTTCTTCGGAAAGCACACAACTGTTGCCAGTTGCGTAGCTGGGAACGCCGCCCGGCTGACCGTAGGCCGGTGAATCATTGTAGCAGGCATAATCAATGTTTTTAACATAGCCATCCCTATTTTTATTTGTGGCTGAAATACGCATAAAGAGCTTGTCGGTGATTGAAAAATCAGCTGCAGCCTTGATATCCAGACGGCTGGATGATCCTCCGGTTACCTGGAAATAGCCTTCGCCCAGGCCTTGAGGCTTCTGTGAGAATACCTTGATGGCTCCGCCGAGCGCGTTACGTCCGGCCAGGGTCCCCTGGGGGCCCCTCAGGATCTCAACACGTTCAATATCAAGGAGATCAAGAAGATTACCTGTAATGGTTGAATAATAGACATCATCTACATAGATGCCGACACCCGGTTCAACAGACGGATTAAAGTCTGTCTGGCCGATACCTCTGATGTAAGCTGCCATAGATGCCCCGAAGGTGGTGTTGCCTGGTTTGAGCGACACATTCGGCACCTGCATTCCAAGTTCTTCAAGACGAACCCGATTTCTCATTTCCATTGTGTCGCCACTGACTGCGGTGATGGCCAGAGGCGTCTTTTGTATGGATTTTTCGCGAAATTCTGCTGTAACAACGATTTCTTCGAGTGTGAATTCATCATCACCAGTATCTTTTTCCTGTCCAATCACAGTGCCGAATGGCAGCAGTAAAGACAACACCAGTGTGAATTTTAGAACACGTGTTATTTGAGTAATCCGGTTTAATTCTTTCATTTACTTCCCCCTTTTTAAATTAAAGTTGATAAAAAATACCTTTTTGGGTTTCTTTACAGAGATGCTCCCTGTCTGCCTGTAAAAAAACATAAAGATAAATGTTAAGTCGCGATGCGACGAAAAAGCGGGGTATATCTAAGGAAAAATTGAAAAAATTAATAAATGTAACAGCGAGAAAGATAAAACAAATATCTGTTTCAAAACCGTATTTTTAATATGACAACCAGTTTGAACAATAATTAAAACAGTTTTTAAAAAGACATTAATTTATTGAAGCTAAAATATTTGGAAAGACATTTATGATAATCCAATTTTTATAAGTAAATAATTTATGTGTCAAGATAAATCTGTTTCGGATTGCTGGCGCTGATGTTTGATACATAAATTATCATTCGATCCGGTTTTTCCCTCTATCTCACTATTTTTATGTTAATTACATAATAAACGGCAAAATATAAATTGCCGAGTTACCCAGGATATGAATGATAATTGGCACTATGAGACTTTTTTCGATTTCATATGCTACAGCAAAAATTATTCCTCCGGCAATCTGGATTACGGGGATCGTGACGGTATTGTAATGTGCAAGAACAAATAAAATAGTTGTAAAGATAAGGGCGGCCGGTATCCCCCATCTTCGGAAAAAGCCATACAATATTCCTCTGAAAAACAGTTCTTCCGCTATTGGGCCGACAATGCAGCCGATTCCCAAAAAGATGAATATGTCTTTATTCTTTTCCGGCAATTGGGAATGAATATACGCTAACGGATTTTTTCCCGCGAAATACAATATTAAAAAAATAAAACCGGCTGCCATACCAAAAATAAACGACCAGAGCAGGCCTTTTTTTATCCCCCTGATAGTGGTGGAAGGGTCTAATCCTATTGAGGGAAGTCCTTTCCCCCAGATTATTACAGCCGATATGATAGTAATTATTTCAAGAAGGCGGACTATACCGATAATAATCAGTGAATTTAGATGCCTGCCTGAAGAAAGAAATATCGCTGCACCTTCAATAAATACAATAGATGCAGCTGCTATAAACAGGATATTTATTTTAATATTGTCTGTTTCCATCCAAGGGCTCTCAATGCCTTATAGGCGTACCATTGTTCATACCAGTGGTCGGATCCTTTTATCCTTTTTAATATTTCTGCTGTATTTCTTCTATCGCCCCTCTGTCCAGTTGAATAATAGGCCATACACACCACATTGGGGCATGGATCATCCATGAGTATCAATAAAGCCTTATGGCTTTCAGGATCTCTGCTTGTTGCCAATGCCTTTGCCAGCCAGTAGCGGACGGGTATATAAGGACTGGTCAGCAAATCCTGATAGCTTCCGAAACGGGATATGTCCATTTTATTTTCGTTTATTATTTTCAGTGCCATTACTCTGTTATGCCAGTTAGCGGACCTTAGAGCTTCAGGCAGCAGATTATCTTCCTCTATAGATTTTCCTGATATGTGGTAGAGAAAAGCTGATACTGAAAAAGCAAAAGCCAGACATAAAAATAATGAAACAGTACAGGCGCGTTTGTGGTTAAAAAATATTTTAAGTATGAGCGCCAGTATACAATAGAAAAAAATAATCATAACAGCAGGAAAACCTGTTAAGAGCGAAATATAAGTAAAAAGCCGAAAGAAATCCTGTTTATCCGTCTGTATCGAGAATTCTCTTAATGTTTCTTGTGTAGCTGATAGAAAATTTCTGACCGAGCGCGTTAGAATAATCTTACCTCTATTACTTAAATTCAGGGAGTTATTATTTTTATCTATACTTAAATCAACTGCTGCATTTTTGTTTGCTTCAAGAAAATCGTAATTAACCAAGTTCTTTCTTATCCGTTTCACAAGGTCATTATCACTGATTTTATCAAGGCTGCATGTCCTGATGATTTTTTGATCCAGAGATTTAATAGCCTCTGCAGGATACATTGTATATCTATAGTAAAAATCATTTACCTTTTTGCCCGGGCTATTGGAAAGTAAAAGATGATCCCTGATATTTGTAAATACCCCGCTGTTGGCCTGGATTGACCATAAAACTACAAGCAGTATGACCGGAGTGGCGCGGATCATTCCAGGCAGGCAGCCGGTTTTTTTTTGCTGAACCGGAGGCATGTGCCTTAAAGCTGTTAAAAAGACAATTGAGGGTATGAAAAGAAAATAGGCAGTTATTACAGGACAGAAGCCCTTTATGTTAACTTCTGCTAGTAATCCTGCCCAGAGAATCGTAAATGGAATTAATAAAGCTTTTTTACGTTTAAAAAGACGATCCCACATCAGGGCCGAAACAAGTCCAAGCAGGGATAAAAGGGCTCCTGCGCTCAATGTAAAGAATAATCCGCCATAAAAAGCCGGACGGAATTCCATAAGGCTTTGCATTACAACATGGTTGGGAACTGTCAGATAACCGGTATTCTTCAAATTCTCAAGAGAACGGAAAAGTTCGGTATTGGACAGATAAACATGTATGGTGGCAATAATCTGGGCAACAATAAGCCCAATAAAAAGGATTTTGCCTGTAAAGAAATTACTGTTAAAAAAACTGAAACCGGTGGATGCTGATGAGCTATCAGTTTGTATTATTTGTTCACCCAATGGGTGTTCTCCTGGTTTTAGATGTATATTATCTTCTTAAGGTACGTCCATGCTGGATGAATCTTGTGCCTTTATTGTATTTGCCCATATCATATACATACTGCATTGTCAGTTTCTCAAGTTCGCCACGCTGCCAGATGTGTCCCCCATATATAACAAGTTTATCCTTATCAATATTCCGGGCAGGGTCTTTTATGTATTTGATCAATGCCTTGATGCTTTTAATATATCTGTAAAAGCTTTCTTTGTTAAAGAGCCATACACCGCTCCCTGAGCCTATTGCATCTCCGGTAAAAACCATGTTTTTACTTTTAAGAAAAAAGACTGTGGAATGATCGGTATGTCCGGGTAGCTCCAAAGTATTGATGAGCATTCCGTCTCCAAGATCAAAAGAGGCGTTTTGAGTGAAACGGGTGGTCCTGTTTTCAGGGAAGATATCCATCCCTATAAATTCCGCTTCAGGAATCCAGAATTTTGCTCTTGAATCATCCTTAAATGCCGGAAGCATTCCCAGATGATCATCGTGCTTATGAGTGACAGTGATGTAAAGATCCTTTTTCCCGATAAGGTCATATATAATAAAACGCAGTGATTCTTTAGCAGTGTCATCCCATTTTACTTCATTGGACAGGTCAATAAGTAATGCCTTTTTCTGTCCCCTGATCAGGTACAGGTCCGAAGAGTTGTTCATATGGACTATCTTTCCATCATTATCTGTAACAATACCTGCTGGATTGCTGTCAGTAGCATCCACTATATTATAGACGTGCCCTGTAAGGGTTTTTACAGTATATGGGCC
>JASFHE010000331.1:0-7308 GCA_050123415.1 Desulfobacteraceae bacterium
CTCTTGCAAAATTCAATATAATTGTCATTCTGCGAAAATCCATATTTCATAACTGCTTGAAATTATTAGATCTAACTTTTCGTTGACATAATAATTTATGGTAATAAAGGAATTTTGCAAGAGCCTCTATGGAACTAATTTTTCAGCAAATACATCTGTGATATAGGCGTCAAGTGCAGCTACAGAAAGGACAATAGAAGCCCTAAGTAAATCTTTAGGAGCTCTAAGCCTTCGATTCTCTCTTTTTATTCGAACCAACCGGTAATATGCACGAATAAGTGTATTACTCCTACTGATGGTTCTTTCAAATTTTTCGTATGCTTTGGATTGTGTCATTTTAATTATAACCGGTAAGGGGCCGGTCGGTGCAAGCCAACTCACTCATTGATGGCGAGAAAGATTGCCAATTACCAAAACATTAAAAAGGCGAAAAAATAGCCCGGTCGCTCTTGACTGCATTGATAAATTTCAATGTATGGTATCATCCTCTTGAGGTTCCGGTGGTCATGTATGAGTGATATATGCCTCACCATATTTTAAAGCATTATCAAATTGTTCTAAGCTATCAGGAACTTCTAAATACCATTCTCTTTTGGGTATACTATAATCGGTGATTGATACAATATCTCAACCATCTGATTGAATATATTTTTTTGCAATATTCTCTGCATCAGATTTAGAATCACTTTTGATCCAGCAGACAATAATTGCGCCTCCACATTCAACAAAGTTCTTACTTTCTGGAGTTGGTAAAGTATCAAATGTAAAACAATGTATTTTCATAATAAAAATTTAACGTGACGATAAGGGGTTTGGGGGTTAGTGGTGCCGATGACCGATTAAGTATGAAGGCCATTGGATGAATTCCAATCGGCAAAAAAAACAGCAAATCCGCTTGATTGCATTGTTATTTTCGTCTTGTAAAGTGATTATATCTTTTCTTCTGATAAACAGAATGACAAGTCTTCAACGTTCATAGATTTAACCTGAGAAGGAAGCCAATTATGTTTTTGTATTAAATAATAATAGACAGCATCGATACCGTCCAAGTCTTTGTATCCTTCACGTTCAGCAAGTTTATCACCTATAAGGTATAGTCTTTGAATAGTAACAGAATGTAGCTCACCGTGTTGTTTTGCCAACTCCTCTTTATTTGACATGCTCTTTCCTCCATTGTTGTTCATCTTGACATTACGAAATTTAAAATAACGGCCAGCTCATCAGCCCCGCCTTGATTTGCGCAACAAGCAAGGAACCCTCCGGGGTCTGGTGAAGCGACAGGTTAAGCGATTCTATATTGTCTATATTACATGTAAGTATTACTCTACTTCACGATTAATTTTTTGTTTTTTCAACAAAAAGTATTGCTACCAATATTACGAAAGCTGGAAACCCACGTGTTACTACAAAAGCAATGAATTGAAACCCTGAATTATTGGCGCATAGATCGGGAGATGGATTTACTTTGAGATAATTCATCATATTGGTTACATAGAACCATGTATAAATCGATACGCACACTAACCATAAAATTATTGTAAATGAATATATTTTAAAATTTCTCATTGCTACGTTACTGCATCTTTCCGCTTAACCCCATTAAGGGGCCATGCGGTGCAAACCAATGTACTTATTGATGGATAGAAAGATTGCTTACTGCCAGGCCATTAAAAAAGACGAAAAAAAAGCATGGTCGCGCTTGAATGCTTCGTTATATTTCCTTAATAATCTTCAATGGTTGTTTTTCCAAATTTCCCTGTTATTTCTTCTAACAGTCTACCAAATACCTCTAAATAGTTACCTGAACGATGGATATATAAGCCATATTCTTCTATTGCCAATCCAACAATGAAACCACCAGTATCTTTTGAAGAGATAATGAGTAAATTGCCTTTCCTTTCTAAATGGAATGATTTTGCAAATTCCTTTATAACCTCTTCAATTTCATTATGATTTGAATACTGAAAATGTATTTTTGGGGATAATCCCATTTACCCTCTTTTATTTTAAGTTTTTAAATATAACCCCCAAACCAATTTACCTTGTTAAAGGCTCGAAAGTTGATAGTTTGCATGGAGTTAAAAAAATGCGTAAAAAATAGCCCGGCCTTAGTAGATACCCTTGTTGGCTGCCGCCAACCTGTTTAGTTTATTTTTGACTGCTTACTTTTAATTACTGATTTATAAAGATTTGATGCTTTTTGAATATTATGTTTTTTTTATTCTTCTTTTTATATTGTTCTGAATTATTTTTCAAAAGAATTTCCGAAGAATGGGACTTCCATGATTTTTTTATTACCTTTTTATTTTCCGATCAATTCTCGCGCCTTTGAGTTACTTGTTATTTGCAACTTCACTTCCGATTCCGCTGTGATTACTTTTGCTCTATTCTATTGCCAGCCAACGGTGCCCTTAACATGCCGGGCGGCGTTTTATCGCCCGGTCATTTATTGAAGGGCGGGTTAGACGAATACTAAGGTAGTAAATTAGTCAAAGTAACATTATTTCCCGTTACTTCTTTTCACTGCTTTTTTTACATCGTCTACTGTCCAATACTTTAAACTTTGGGGCATAACCCAAACTACATTGGATCGGAATTTCCCGTGAGCATCTATAAGCCTGAAAGCTATAGTATGATCTCTTGGAGCACGATGCCCGCCAAGATCTCCATGACTACAAATATTGATACTATATTGTGGAAAAGCTTCTTTCACTACTTGTTTAAAATGACTTAAGTCTTTTTTATCCGGTTTTGGGTTGGCATGCCTTTTCATATTAATTTCTCAATTCGTCTAACATAGAGTAGACTGCCTAATAGACGTATTTTTTTACGTCTATTAGGTAATACTAAATTGATTATGCGGCTGATTAGCCGTCTAATACCACATATTGTCGTATTAGACGGCTTTTTAGCTTGCTATTTTTTCTAATTTTAGTGAATAAAGGGGGTAAATCTCCGCTTAGCCCTTTACACCATTATTAGTAATTCACCCTGTTAAATGCTGATTCGCAGCTCACTTTGCGGATTTAACAGGGTAAACAATATTTAAAAACAACTGGATTCCCCGATTAAATCTGGGAATAACGATAAAAATACTATTAATAAAGATAATATGATGAATCGCCTGAGCGCTTTATGGCGGTAATTCATTATACCCGAAAAGATATAATAGGTTAGGTTTAAGACTAATGGATTGAAAAAGCAAGGAGAAAATCAGTGGTTTAGACTGTAGGCTGATGGGAAAAATAAACCAGTCGCCTTCGCTGAAGCTTCTGTCTCCGGTTCAAATAAATCCCGGAGAGCATAATATGGCTCATAACCATCAGGATTCGTAGCATAGTAAAAATCCTGTACCAGTTCGGAAAAGGTATTAAGGTTCCCCTGATTGAAACAAGCCTGAGTGTAATATTTTATAAGGATACTCAAAATGTTTACAAACTCGTGGAAAAATGCCAGATCGTCGAGGAGATCTATCCTGCCCGGATAATGGTCGAGACCATAGATCAGTAACGCTTTTAGATTTTGATTGGCGGTCCTGAAGTATTTCACTCTTTAATTTTTCGTAGTCATCCAGGCCTGTATCATATTTTTTCTTTCCCATTTATTTTTCTCCGGTATTTGGTTCCTCAGAATAATTCTTTCTTTATAAACAACACCGATGAGTAACCCACAACACGTTTTTTATCTCCACCGGGGGCATCGCCCGAATTGGCGTATTTCAAGACCAGCGCAGTATCAGCTCCCCCTTCTTTAGCCAGCAGTATTGCTGTACCTACTCCACCGCTGGCGCATATGGCAGTTTTAAGTCCAGGAAGCTGCGGGTCCCTCAACTGTTTAAAAACATGCCTGAAAAACCTGTTTATATCCATACTTTTTATTACATCAAGAGTAAGATGATCCATCTTTTTTGCCCCTTCATATGTGGGGTAATGGGACATGTCACTGCTTGCCAGTACAAATACTTTTTTATCGCCTGAAGCGTATTTTATGGCCCTGGTCAGTATTTTACAGTTTTCAGGTGAAGGATATCCGAACATCAGGGGCACGATTTTACATTTCTTATTTATGGCTTGCAAAAAAGGAAGCTGGACCTCAACTGTATGGTCGTCCCTGTGGATTGAAAAATTGGGCTTAATATCTTTACTGTATTTGTGGAGCCTTTCAACCATCTCTGTATCAACCGGGACCTTTCCAAGGGGGGTCTCAAAATAGTCAACAGGGCATGTGTAGGCTACCGCACCTTGAAAGGAATCATGACCTATTATTACAATTGTATCAAAGGCGATATCAGAGATATTCTTAAAGGTATGGGCGGCAATGCTCCCGGAATAGACGTATCCCGCGTGGGGCGCCATTGCAGCGAGGATAGTTCCGGTTGTATCTTTTTTTGAAGCCTTTTCCAGAAGAGTTTGTACAGTTTTTTTCAGTATTTCCCGATCTCCCGGATAGAATGCCCCTGCAACTGAGGCAGGTCTTGTTTTTCCATTGTATCCATGGTTTTTATTATTAATACCCTTCTCACCATAGGTATTGGAGAAGATTGGGATAATAGAGATAAATACAATTATTAGTGGGAATATTTTTTTTGCCATTTTTACCTCGCAGATTATTTTAAAGAAAGTATTCCATATCTGATGAAAAAATAGTATTTAACATTATAGTAAAATATTGCCTGTCCATAAAGCAGATGTTTTTTGGGCAGGCGATATTGCGTCTCAAATCGTCTGGCATCTCGACCAGCGGGACAGATAGCTTAATCATTACAAAATCCTGGAGTAAGAAATGAAACACAATGCTTTAATAAAAACATCAAAAATTCTGGCAATAATACTGTTACTGGCCATCTGGGCTTGTTCATCCAGTAATGAGACAGAAACCGCAAAACCAGTAGATGCACCGGATTTCACTTTGGATTCAGTGACCGGTGAAAATATTAAACTCTCGGATCTTCGGGGTAAAGTAGTACTTCTGGATTTCTGGGCAACCTGGTGCGGCCCCTGTCTCCAGACCATTCCTGAGATCGTTCGACTTGAGGAGAAATACAGGGACAGAGGCCTAGTTGTGCTCGGTGTTTCCATGGACACAATGGCCCAGGCTAATAATGATCAGCTTAAAAAATTTATGGCAACATTCAATATAAAATACCATGTAATGAGAGATGATGGTGTGGTAAGTCACGCATATTATGGTGATTCACCTCTTGCAATACCTACAATGCACATTATCAACAGGGAAGGTAAAATTGTTAATATCATAAAAGGTGTCTCTCCGGGAGAAGCGGAAGAAACAATCAAGGCACTTTTATAATGATAATTGACGCGCATACTCATATCTTTCCGGGATTTTTCCGGGATAAAAGGGAAGCTTATTTTGATAAAGAGCCTGCCTTTGAGATGCTTTACGGGCCTCAATCCTCAAAGATGGAAGGTTTTCATAACCTGTTGGAAAACATGGATGCCGAAGGTGTGGATAAATCAATTGTGTTCGGCTTTCCATGGAAGACTTCCGACTATTTTAAGAGGCATAATGATTATATCATTGAAGCGGTCAATACTGATCCTGACAGGCTTATCGGTTTCAGCTGTTTTAATCCTGTTTCTGCTGAAGGCGCAGGGGAAGCTGAAAGATGCTTTAATGCCGGACTCAAGGGAGTTGGTGAACTTGCTGTTTATGATTCTCCCCTTACGGATGATATTATTTCGAGGTTAAACGATATTATGGCAATATGTCTTGAGAATAATGCGCCCCTCCTGATTCACACAAATGAGCCCATAGGTCACCAGTATCCAGGAAAACAGGAAATAACGCTTAAACAGATAGAAAATTTTATTAAAACATACCCTGATAACAAAATAATACTTGCCCACTGGGGTGGAGGTATCTTTTTTTATTCTCTCCTTAAAAAGGAGATCAGGGATGCTCTTAAAAATGTCTGGTTTGACACTGCCGCGTCTCCCTATCTCTACAATGCGGAAATCTATAAGATTGCAGGCTCAATCATGGGCTATGATAAGATCCTCTTTGGAACGGATTATCCTCTTTTAAGGCCGGAACGGTATTTCAGGGAGATTGAATCCGCAGGTATTGACCAGGATGATATGGAAAAAATAAAAGGGGAAAACGCGGCAAACCTTTTAGATCTTTGAGATGCAAAGCATATCGGAGATAAATTGTTTATCTGATTTTCATGATCATGATATTTCCCTTCTGTCAATCTATCAATATTTCATTTCTATATTCAAGATATAATTCCAGATACCGATAAAGTTATTAAGAAAATCCACCTGTGGGAGGAGAGTTTATGATGAATACCGACTATGGTTTTTCCAATAACTTTTTAAACAAATATGATTTTGGCGGATATTCTGAAGGCCGGTTCAATTACGCTTCAGCACGTTACGTAAAAAGCGAGAATGCGGATATTACAATAATTACCGATGATGGTGACAGGATTACCATTTCATCTGACACAAGTATGGAATCGTCCTATTCTTCCTATAGTGGTCTCCTGCGTTCGGGATCATCATCTGTTAGGACAGAAGGATATGAATATCAGAGTCAGATGCGCAGTAATTTCTCCATGTCCATAGCGGGAGATCTGGACATGGAGGAGTATGACGATATAATTACAGCCCTTAAAACTATTGATTCTGTCATGAAAAGCGTCTCTTCAGGAAATATGGCTGATCTGAGGTCAATTGCTGAAAAATTCGGAGGGCTTGAGTCACTTTCAGGTCTTACCGCAAGCATTCAGGTGGAAGAATCCATGAGTTATAAGCAGGCTCAGTCCGCAGTGTCAGAGGTTAATGAACAGGAAAGCCGGGATAACAAAGGTCTCGGGCATGCTGACAAATTGGATCATGCACTGGACAGGATATTACATTCAGCGAAAAAACGAGGGACAGGCTTCGGCAGGGTAAAGCGCCTTATGAATAACTATCTGTCCGAAATGCTTGATCTATTTTCAAAAAAGTCAGAAAAGAATAAACACAACCGCGAGGCAGGCGAATTGATGAAAAATATGATTATGAATCGTCTTGTTGAAAAATCTCGGGAAGAGGAAGGTATCGCGGAAAATACACCGGCTGAATCCTCAATAATGTAGATTTAGATTTTAGCCCCGATTCATATATAGACATGTAATTTTATAATGATATCAGGTAGATTTAATAAATTTACCTGATATTTTTATTAAAACTTTAAATGTAATACGTTTTTCTATTAAACAATTGACAATAAAAGGGGTCAAAAGTATACTTTTTCATATTACAGCAACAGGCATAATGCCGGATCGGATATCGTAAAAGG
>JASFHE010000332.1:0-7300 GCA_050123415.1 Desulfobacteraceae bacterium
GGCAGGCCGAACTCACGCCAGCTGAATATATACTGGTTGTCATCAAACTTATATATTGTGCACATCTCCACGTCGGCCTGTCCTTTTAAAGGTCCGACAACACAATGCCAGGTATAACGTTCATGTGTCATGTAAACATGTTCGAAACACTGGTTGGTATTATACTTATAGATGGCACGCAGGCCGTGCAGATCACGTGTCGGTGCAGGTTTCTTCCCTGATGGAGGATCGGATGGATTTCCGAGAACCCCTGCCTCGTAATTATGGACTGCTCTGGGTTCGCGCCCCACATCGCCTTCGCGTATAATGGTCTGGACTCCCACCGCATGCCTGGTTTCAGTATTTACGATAAATGTCTGAGACCGGCGTGGAGTATCGGCAAAAGTCATATCAATGAAATATGTATTCGTCTCCACTTCTACGACTTCACACCAGTCCGTACCGCTTCCTTCACCGCTTTTCCACTCAACTTTATTTTTCTCGATAAAGTTCAGATCAAATGCAATACCTGAATCCAGTGTAATTTTTATCTGCTTTTTGACCAATGCATCGGTTTGAGGGTTGCGGTATGTGGCCATTTCTGAAGCATAGTCCTCATACTTATAATCTGTTTCACCTTCTCTTTGAGACATGATTTTCCTCCTTTATTGTAATATGTATTATTGCAAAACTTCATTATCTGATAAATATGGCTAAGGGGTTATTATATTCTGCAATATTTTAAATCCGGCCGGAAGGTAGAGGGGTATCAATGCGCGTGTATAGAGATTACAGGAATAGCTGAAGAAACCGGAATATTTTAAGGATTATGGCAACAATATAACTGTCACATATAAACTCGGCGACCTCCATCAGGTTGCCGGTTGATTAGCTTAAATTATATACCGCATGAGGATATTAAGTTTCTTTATTTGATTGGAGCCGGTTTTCTTAGAAGAACTATAAGGATAGTCGAGGTTGTGTGTCAAGATAATATTTTACAGGCCATGTTGTGAATGATGTCTGACTTCAGGATTCAGGAGCTTTTTGAGATTGAGTCTTAAACACCGTTATATATTTCTGAAGGGGCCCCCTTTGCATGCAAATGTCCCCTTCAGTCAGTTGATATTTTTACTTTTCCCCTGTTATAGGGTGAGAAAAAGTATATGGAACCTTGTAACCGGAAGGATATGGGTGAAATGCGGTTGGTGGACCGTCCACGTCCGGAACAGGCATCCATCCCATGAGTGGTGTATTAATCCAGCCGGAATCAAAGGGGGAGCAGAAGGTATTATTCCAGTGAAGTTTGGAAAACAGCCATCTCCCATCCTCTTTCACATATTTATTTTCATAGTATCCGTGAAGCCATTCCTGCCTTGGATAGGCTCCATATTGCTTGGATTCACAAAGCATAGTCTGGAACCTTGCCTGTGCGGTTTTACCATTCGGGTTCACGGTTACTACTCCGCCTATTTGTGTAATAATAAATTCAACCCAGGGTGGGAATTTGTTACTGCCGCCACCTGCAATAACATCCCAGTAGAGCTTTTTTACTCCCTTTTTACCATACATGATGCCATGGTCCGCGACTTCAACCGACTCAGTATTCTCGGAAAAGAGGTCTATAATTTTTGCCCAGTTATGGGTGTCAAAATAGTAGCCGTATATTTTCTGTAAATGTTCTATCTCCTGAATATCCTCGAGGAGGGTTACCTGTTTTTCAAGTTCTTCAAGATTCATAATACGCCATCCTTTCTTTTTAACAGCCTGTGTTTAATAAATTACCTGTCACTCACCTGTTATCGGGTGTTTAAAGTGAGGCTGAAATTTATAAACGGATGGGTAGGGTGACCATATTGTCGGAGGGGCATCGGGTTTTACTACCGGGTCAGGACCGTTATGCCCCACCACTGGAGTTTTTAACCAGCCGTCTTCATAGGGAGTCCTGAAGTTAAGGAAAAAGTGGAGTTTGCTGAACATCCATTTACCATTTTCCTTTACATACTCGTTTTCGTATATACCGTTTCCCCACAGGGCGCGTAGATCTCCCTCATGAAGGGAAAGTGTAGGCTTTGCCTCTACCATAAATCCATAAAATCTTCCTTTGGCTGTTTTGCCGTCAGGGTTAACAGTTACTACTCCCTGTATCTGCATATTAATTGAAAGAAGACCGAACCTGGGTTTTTTATCCTTTCCTCCCTGAATTAGATCGATATAATATTTCCGGACACCTTCCTTGCCTTTGTATACACCGTGGTCAGCAACTTCAACTGATTCGGCATTATCCGAAAACAGGTCCACGACCTTGTCAAACTCAAAATAGTCACAGTAGTAACCAAAAATATTTTGCAGATTTTCAATCTCCTTGATGTCCTGAAGCCTTTGAAGCCTTGCTTCCAGCTCTTCCATTGTAGCCATGTAAATCCTCCTGTCCTTAAATATGGAATAATTATAAGTTGTCTTAGAACCAACGTACACTTTCATTATTGAGGTTGAAGATATACCTCGAAACAGATGTAAGGTGATCTTATCCTACATACGGATTATATATAATACTACCCGACTTCTGATCACGAGAATAATGCCTGAAGAAATCCCAGGCGATTTTACCGTATTCAGGATAAATGGCATGCTTCAGGTTCATTGTGTAATTGACCGCGACCATTGGAATATTATCTTCATCATTCAGCGTCCAGGTGGTGTTGTCGTATTCACCGTTGACTTTAACCTTTATCATATAATCCGCTTTAAAACCGTTTACCGGCCAGGCCTTAAAATCGTAAGGCTCAATGGTTTCCATATCGTTATAACCAAGAAAAAGGTTGAGTAGTGCCTGATATCCTGCCGCTATGGTTCCATTGACCTGATCGAAAGCCCCTCCCAGATCAAAGGAAGAAGTGGTGAACATTATTGGCATTCGAGCTTTCTGTAATTTAGCCGCCTCCTCGGGAGTACCGGTGTATCCGGCCGCTGCCATAGGCACTGCAGCGGCAAATAATGACGGTTTTCCGTTAACCGCACGCAGAGTGGCTGCGCCTCCCATGGAGTAGCCGGTCACATACACGCGTGACGGATCCAGTTCGGGATAGGTTTTGAGCATGTATTCGACCAGAAGCGGAAGAGATTCTGTCAGTATTTGCCCGACACTCTGATGTTCAGGAGCAACCATGGCAAACCGTTCTGCGCCGGCCAGGGGAAGCAGACCGATTTCCTCGATAAACTGCCGCGGATCGTCTCCGCCTCAGTGATTAGCGAGGATCAGAGGCACTGTTCCGGCCGGGGCTGTATGATTAAGCACCTCTTCAGGCAGATATTCGAACCAGGTCTGCAAATATTCACCGTTGGCGGTTTTCACTGTGCTGAACCGGTCCTCAGAATGGCCGATTACATGAATTCCATCTTTGGTGACATTGTTAATGACAGCATTTCTCTCACAAAGCGATAATGGAGCCTGATCCATACTGTAGCCCTGATAGGGAGTTGATGCGCTGTGCAGGCCGGATCTTCCTACAGGCACGCGCATGGCTTTAATAAACAGATTGTAATAGGCGTCTTTGATGACAGCGGTGATATCCGGATTTTCCTTGTGAGTCACGACTACCTTTTTTAAGGGTAATGCCTGATCAAAATAAGTTTTCAGATCAGGTGTGGCATAATATGCGTTTGTCTGGTTGGCTTTTTTATATGCCTTAATCACCGACTCCGGCGCATTCACGAGATATACGGGGACAAGTCCTGCCACATTTCGACCGATTCCCATGTTGCCGTTGATCAGAAGCATTCCGGCAATCCTGCTTACATAGTCAAGTGTGCCTGCAATGTAATCGTTGAGATATGTCGCACCGCCGTCAATACCGATGACATAGGTATATCCAAAACCGCCGAAATACTCCGCGTCACTGTACCTGATCCCGCCTCTGCTCCAGGAGCCGCCTTGCCCTTTACCGGCTTTCTGTGCGAATATAGCTGTCTGCAGGGCATAATAGTATTTTTGATCATTAGGGCCGAATGCCTTTCCGTCCGCAGGTGTAACGAGAATCACGCTGCCGACAGCCTCATCAATAATCCTGATCAGTCCCAGATCTTTAAGATATTTCTTTGCAGTATCTTTATTTTTAAAGGATTTTTCCACAAATACCAGTATATCAGTATTCAGACGGGCGGATGCGCGTCCGCCGTACAGGTTTGGCGACCGGTAGATATAGGTGGTCCCTTCGGGATATCCATCGAGAACCGGGTGGGATTTGAATTTTCTTCCACTGTTGCCTTCAAGGTCTGCAACAGCTATCGGGCCGCTTATGCGGGCCTCCTCCAGGGTTTCAAAAGAAGAGGAATTTTTCTGCTGTCTTGAATAGTCGAGTGCAGAAACAAGACCGGGGAAAATAATTATAACGAATATCAATGTTATAATTTTTATCAAATGTTTTTTAATCATGATCCTGTTCTCCTTGTTTACACGGATTTAGAAGGGTATTTAACAGGGAAAAAAATACCGGCTATCCTCTAAAAATCATAAAAGTATATAGATATACAAAAGTTTGAGTAAAGTATATTGACATACCAAACTAAGCTACTTATACTTCATTCTATAAAAAAGGTAAATTCCTATCTTCTTGAACGGCAGTAAAAGGCTGGTTTCTGCTTAAAAGTAATAAAATGGCGGGACATCTTTAAAAAATAAAACAACTCTGAAAACCCATCAATATAAATGCTTGAAAAGGCGTTTGGTTTCAAACTTTATTAAGAAAGACAGGTGGATATTAATAATATTATTGGGAGGGAACGCAGATGAATAACAAAAAGTTAAAAAGTGTGTACAAACTGTTGGTATTAATTAGCTGTATCCTGATGGTTTGCTGTAATATTGCTGTCGCTGATGAGCGTCCGGACTCCGGTGATATTAAATATCTTAAGGGCCCTCTGAATGTCGAAGATATGCTGCCGCTTGGTGATACGCAATGGCTGGTTACCTCCGGCCTGAACGGAGCGCCTACGAATAAGGATCATAACGGCCATATCTACCTGATCAATCATAAAGAGAAGACCTTCGAAGAATTATTTCCGGGGACAACGCAAAAAATTGAGCACGATAAGGAGATGTTCAATGACTGCCCACGTCCTGTAAACCATAATAGTTTATCCTTCCATGGACTGGATCTGAAACAGCAATCATCAGATCTGTATCACCTGTACGTCATAAATCATGGAGAAAGGGAAGCCATAGAAGTATTTAAGATTGATGCTAAAGGAACAAAGCCCGCGATCAGTTGGACAGGTTGTGTAATATTACCAAAAGAGGTCATGGCGAACAGTGTGACAATTCTACCGGATGGCGGATTTTTAACAACCAATTATTTTGATCCGACCAATCCGAATTCCAGAATGGAACTCATTCAGGGCAAGATTAGCGGTGCTGTTTATGAATGGCATCCGGGCGGAGAAGTAAACGCAGTAAAAGGTACGGAGCTGTCAGGTCCAAACGGAATCACACTATCCCCAGATAATGAATGGGTCTATTTAACTGCCTTTGGCACACGCGAGGTAATCCGGTTTAACCGTACAAAAAGTCCCGTTGCAATGGAGAGAGTTAAAGTAGACGTCACACCTGATAACATCCGCTGGGGTGATGATGGTATGCTCTATACCGTGGGCAATAATCATGTGCCGCCCGAAGAATGCCAGAATCCGCCGTGTCGGGCGGGGTGGTCGGTCTATAGTGTTCATCCTGATTCCTTTAAATTGAAGCGAATCTTCAGTGTTGATCAAACTGCGGCTCTGCAGAATGGCACCACCGCACTTTTAGCAGGCAATGAGATATGGGTGGGAACTTTCGCGGGTGACATGATTGCTTATTTTCCAAAACCTTAAAAGCAGTTTATGGGATAAAAAAGACGAGTAAGGCCCGCGTCTATTCACCACATAAAGACAAACAAGTGGTATGGATCGTTTTAAAGGAAAACGCTATGCAATCTTCAGACTGCTCAGAAGGAGAAGGGTATGAAAAAGTTTAATACAGTATATTTGAGATCAGCAATATTTTTGTTTGTCTGTTCTATAGTCCTGGTAAATATAAGTTCTTGCACTGCCGAGCCGGAGGGAAAGACCGGAGGTGTTACACTCGAGGTCCTTAATCCTGAGGCCGAATGGATTAAGCCGTCTGAAATCTCACAAATTTCTCCACGGCTTGATGATTTGTCCAATAAAAAAATCGGGCTGCTCTATGCCGGTAAATCGGGAGGAGAGTTTTTTCTGGATGCACTGGAGATAGTTCTGAAGGAAAAATATCCTTCGGTCACAATCTCAAGGTATACCCGGTGGATGGATAATGCGGAGGAGAGGATTGTAAAGGAAGAAGATGCTTTTGTGTATGCAGTGGGAGATGCCGGACAGGCGGCCTGGGACAGCATAACCTGGACAACAAAACTGGAAAAACTCGGCAAACCCGGTGTTGCTGTTTTTGGTGACCGGGTACTGTACAACGCAAAGCTGGCTGCTAATCGTATTGGCATGCCTTCGGTACGTATGGTTACACTGCCCGGGATGGAGTTTTATCCAAACAGGGCAAGCGCGGAGACCATGATGCCATGCGCGAAAATGGTTCTGGACGATATAATAGATGCCTTAACCCGCCCCATAGAGCCTTCGGAAATTAATGCCGGTCACAGCCCGATAAAGGGCGGGCCTGAAGTTGTAAAAATTACAGGTGACAGCTTCGAATCCGCCTATGAGAAATTCTATCAGTCGTACATGGATAATGACTGGGGTGATGGACTCCCGCTTGTACCTCCCACACGCTATAATGTCGATCAGATGTTAAAAGCAACCAGCCTTTCTCCTGATACAAAACTGGGTGTTATACAGGTACATGACGGAAGCGCCGACCTCGTGCATGTTACTGTGGAAAAAGTTGCCGTAAATGCTGTGATGGCCGGCGCCAGGCCGGAATATTTTCCGGTTATTATTGCTGCCATGGAAGGATTATCCGACAGGGGGTTTTCCAGCCACGTTTTCTCTTCTGACGGCTCTTTTAACCTTTTAATTTCTGTGTCTGGCCCAATTGCAAAACAAATCAATATGCATTCCGGAACAGGTTTTCTGGGACATGGATGGCGTGCCAATAATACAATAGGACGCGCTGTGAGGCTGTGCATGAACAATATAGGTCATATAAAACCGGGGAAACTTGATACGGCATTAACCGGAAGGGCGTCATCACATACTTTTTATGTGCTGGCTGAAAATGATGAATTAAGTCCCTGGGCTCCATTCCATACTGTGCGTGGTGACAGGGCGGAGGAAAGTTATGTTACAGTGTCCGGTA
>JASFHE010000333.1:0-7293 GCA_050123415.1 Desulfobacteraceae bacterium
AACGACCATCTCAACCAAGATTTACTAAAAGAAAAATAAACAGATGGTCTGTGGCAAGGCAAAGAAAAATGCTATGCCACTAAGTCAACAACATTGGGGATAAACCCCAATACTGTTGACTTAAGAAAAATAAGCAGGTATGGCGACTTAATCGTCATTCCCGCGCAGGCGGGAATCCACTTTAAGTATTTAAAAACAAAAGCAAAATAGATTCCCGCCTTCGCGGGAATGACGAACTATAAGGCTTAAGTCAACAACATTGGGGATAAACCCCCACCCTACCTTGCTCTTTTATTAGTCACTCTTTTTTCAGATAGATCTTCACACCTTTTGCTGAAAGCTGACGGCTGACAGCTTTCATCTAAAAAAATCACTTTTTCGGATGATCATTATCTAATAAATATGCCAGGTTAAATCAATAGAAAGATAAATTATATTTTCCCTAAAATTTGACTTTTCCCGATATTGTAACTATGGTATTTTAAATATTCTTAACCGGTGGTCTCTCGTTCAGGAGCCCATCGGTTTTTTTTAACAAAAAAGGAGATATCATGAATATCAAAGAAAATGTTTTTGTGTCATTTGATTACTGCCTTACCCTGGATTCAGGAGAAGAGGTTGATAAATCACCCGCCGGGCAGCCTCTTGGATTTATCACAGGTGCAAGCCAGATAATCCCGGGTCTGGAAAAAGAAATGATGGGCATGTCTGTTGGCGACAGCGTTAAAATAAGCGTTGAACCTGAAAATGCCTATGGCCTGGTGAATCCGGAGCTGTTCCAGGAAGTGAAAAGAGAGCAGTTTCCCGCTGATATGGAGATAAAACCGGGAATGACATTCCAGTCACAGGGACCTCAGGGACCAATGACAATAAATGTATCAGAGATAAAAGATGAAAATACAGTGATTATCGACCTCAACCATCCCCTGGCCGGGAAAAGACTGCACTTTGATGTTAATATTACTGAGGTGAGAGATTTGACTCCCGAAGAAGCTGCCGGCCTGTCATCAGGATGCGGATGCGGATGTGATTGCAGCTCAGGAGGAGATACAGGCTGCAGCTCCGGCGGATGCGGATCTGAGGGCGGATGCTGCTGATTTTTTCCATGAAAAAACATTCGTTTTTTAATGGATGCTATCAGCACTCAGCATTAAGCTATCAGCTTGAGGCATTTAAAACAAAGACTTGGCTGATCGTTGACAGCCGAAAGCTCTCCCCAGAAACTACCCTTTTCCGAATGGACTCATTCTGGGATTAATGGGCATATTATATTAAATAGAATTATTTCAGAATCTGCTTTAGTATGGCTATTTTAAGCTTGCAGGACGTAAGCATCAGTTTTGGCGGCCCTCCCCTTCTGGATAGAATTAACCTCCAGATAGAAAAAGGCGAGAAGGTCTGCATATTGGGGCGAAACGGAGAGGGCAAGACAACACTTCTCAAACTGATAGGCGGAATTATCAGACCTGACAGCGGAGTCATATCTGTACAAAAAGGTAATTCAGTGGCGGGTCTGTCCCAGGATCTGCCGCGGGATCTTACCGGAACGATTCATGAGGTGGTAGCAGGAGGCCTTTCAAAGATTGGAGATCTTCTTGAAGAATACCACCGCCTTTCTAAAAATATCTTACCGGATCAGGACAACGGTGTTCTAAAGAAGATAGCAGCCATTCAGGAAAAGCTGGACAGGCTGGATGGGTGGGAGATAAATCGCCGGGTTGATGAAATAATTTCCATACTTTCCCTGCCGCCTGACACATCTTTTGAATCACTGTCTGTCGGTTATAAACGCAGAACCCTTCTCGCAAAGGCACTGGTGACAAAACCGGACCTGCTGCTTTTAGATGAGCCGACCAACCACCTGGATATTACTTCCATAACATGGATGGAAGAATTCCTCGAAAAATACCCCGGAACAATCATACTTGTAACTCATGACAGGATGTTTCTTCAAAAACTGGCGACACGCATTATTGAAATTGACCGCGGGAAAATACTGAACTGGGCATGCGGATATAACGACTTTTTAAAAAGACGCCAGGAGGTACTTGATAACGAGGGACTGCACAGGCAGCAATTCAATAAAAAACTCGCACAGGAAGAAGTATGGATAAGGAAGGGTATCAAGGCCAGACGAACAAGGAATGAGGGAAGAGTTCGTGCGCTGAAGAAAATGAGGGAAGAACAAAAGGGATGGTGCTTAAAATCAGGCACATCAAAAATCACTATCCAGGATGCCCTTGCCTCCGGCAAACTCGTTATTGAGGCCTCGGATATATGTCATGGTTACGGTGATAAGACGGTTATAAAGGATTTTTCCACAAAAATCATCCGTGGTGACAGAATCGGAGTAATCGGCCCCAATGGCATAGGCAAATCAACCCTTCTTAAAATATTGATGGGAGAGATCGCCCCGGACAGGGGTACAATTAAGCAGGGCACCAGGCTTGAAACTGTCTATTTTGACCAGCTCCGGGAACAGCTTGATGAAAACGCTACTGTTGAAGAAAATGTAGCGGACGGGAAAGATACTGTATTAATCAATGGCATTCCCAAACATGTGATAGGTTATCTTAAAGATTTCCTGTTTACACCTGAACGGGCAAGAAGTCCGGTTCGAATACTATCCGGGGGAGAACGAAACCGTCTGCTCCTTGCCAGACTTTTTACCCGTTCTTCCAATCTTCTGGTACTTGATGAGCCTACCAATGACCTTGATATGGAAACTCTCGAATTACTTGAAGAACGCTTACTTGATTACAAAGGAACCATACTTCTTGTCAGCCATGACCGTGCTTTTTTGAATAATGTTGTAACAAGCACTATTGTCTTTGAAGAAAGCGGTGATATTGCCGAATATCCGGGAGGTTATGATGATTGGATAATCCAGCGGCCCGTACCTGTTCCCCGGACAGTATCTGCAAAAAAGCCCGGGCCTAAAAAAGAGTACAAAAAAAAGGAACAGCCTCGTAAACTCACCTTTAAGGAAAATCGGGAACTTGAAGAACTGCCAGCCCTCATAGAAAACCTGGAGCAGGAGCAGAAAGATCTGTATGAGCAGATGTCTGATCCTGAATTTTATAAAAATTCCGGTGAAAAAATAACAAAGTATAAATCGAGGATAGAAGAGCTTGAGGCAGAGCTCCTTTCCGCCTATGACAGGTGGGAAGAGCTGGAAAGCATCAGGGAAGCTGCCTCCTGATATTCATCGTCTTTATATATTTTGGTAAAAACTCTAATGTGTTTCACTTCGTTTCAGTTTTAAACCACGCATAACATCTTATGATTACAATAAAAAAATTCCTTATTGTTGACTTTGTTAAATCTCATGCATAATATTGTAGAATCTAAAAAATTCAGGGACCATATCAATGATGCAGAGAATTTGGGAATAGAGACAATAAACCAGATTCAATATGTGCAGTACTTATATTACAACATCAGATTTCAAACAGCGATTCATGTGAAACAGAAATCGTTTTCATCTGTGAATATAAATATTCCGCCGGGATAGTTTTTAATACACGGAGACAATTATGGCTGATGTTAATGCGTGGGACTGGATAGATAGAAATAAAAAACTGCCATTCAATAAATGGAAAAACCAATACCAGTGGGTGGAAGAACCATATGTAAGCCCTGATGGGGAAAGAATAGCTGCCATTGTCAGAACCGAAGATGAGCTTTTTAACGTCTGCGTTAATGGCGAAACATGGGAAACCCCATTCGAAAAGATATATAACCTGCGTTTCAGTCCTGACGGAAGACTTACCGCCCTTGTTTCACAGGATATGGAATGGACTGTTGCGGTGGAGGGGCAACCATGGGAAAACCGGTTCGGATTTGTATGGAACCTGATGTTTTCTTCTGACGGCTCCCATATTGGTGCTGCATGTGAACAGGATATGGAATATGCCGTGGCACTTGATGATACCCTCTGGGAAAATACCTTCCCCAGCATTACCTGCATAGCAATGAGCCCTGACGGCTCACAGACCTCAGCGACAGTACAGACCGAACCTTTGGATGCTACTGAAATAGCTAAATTTAAAAAGGGGATATACGCACCTGCACCGGGCGGTAATCCCTGGGAAAAATCCTTTACAAATGTATGGCAGAATGTTTTCAGCCCTGATGGGAACAGGCTTGCAGCCGATATCCGATTGAACAGAAACGACTACACAATTGCAGTAGATGGAAAGGTATGGGACAAAACTTTTCCTATGGTATGGGAGCCGTGTTTTAACCCGGTATCAGGAGAAGTTGTTGCTCCTGTGTTATCCGGCGGATGGGCCCTTGCCAGTGACAGCGGCCTGATATGGAAATCCAGGTTTAAACAGCTATGGAAGCAGGAGTTCAGTATGGACGGAAAAACACTTGCAGCAATTGTTTCTCCTGACTTCGGGAAATGGACAATCGCAGTTAATGACAGGGCCTGGACAGCACATGTTGATGAAATGATAACCGACATGGTTATAAGCAGCGACGGAACAGGGATCGCGGCAGTAGTAAAGGATAAAGGCAAATGGGGAATTATCGTTGATGATAAAATATGGGACATAGACTTTGACATGGCATGGAGACCGGTATTCAGTCCTGACGGAAAACATGTGGCTGCAAAGGTTGAAAAGGATGGTAAAAAATATATCATCCTTGACGGTTCTCTGCTCCCAACCCCCTATACCCATTTATGGAACCCTGTCTTTAATGAAACAGGCCGGAAATTACTGATAAGAGCAATAACAGATGGAGAATATAACCGGATACTTTATATACTAAGATAATTCTTATACTGCTTTTAGCACATTTACTTTTTCAGGGAGAGAGTAATGTACAGTATCTATTTTTTTCTTAAAGGCCCAATGATGTGGATCTGTTTTACAGTCTTTAGTATTGGGATCATTTACCAGGTTTATCGTATTTTAAGACTTGCCCTGAAAAAGGAAGCATTTATGTTCTCTTTTTTTAGTCTTAAATACGGACTGAGGTCTATCCTGCACTGGATTATACCCTTTGCATCTACCAGCATGCGCGAACAACGGGCCATGACAGTAGTAGGCTTTGCATTTCATATATGCCTGATTCTTGTACCTGTCTTTCTGATGGCCCATATCGTACTGTTAAACGAGGCTTTTAATATCAGCTACCGGGCTCTGCCCAAAATCCTTGCTGACATTATGTCTATTATTGTTATCGCAGGATGTGTTTTTTTTCTGGTTAGAAGGATAGTAAGGCCGGAAGTCCGCTTTGTGACTTCCGTTTCCGATTATATTCTGCTTCTTATTGTTGCGCTCCCTTTTATTACAGGATTGTGGTCGAACTATCAGTTGCCCGGTTATTCCTATGTTCTTCTCATTCATATGTTAAGCGGTCAGATTATGTTGATGGCAATACCCTTTACCCGTTTTATACATATGATCTTCGGATTAATATCAAGGGCATATACAGGTTCCGAATTCGGTGGGGTCCGTTTTGCCCGTGACTGGTAAGGTCATAAACGGAATATTACAATACCTTTATAAAAAATAACAGGTCCTGGAAATCAGGAGAAGAGTATGAGCAAAGGAATACAGGCAGCAGAAAATAAAGATGCGGAAATACTTGATGAAGGCATGGCTTTTGGGATAGCAAATCTTACGCCCGAAAAAATCGAATCGGTAATAAACCAGGTTCTTCAGGGAGAAACCGGCGCACGGTTAAAGATGTATATCGATACATGTGTACATTGCGGGCTTTGTTCCAACGCATGTCATTTCTACCTTTCAAAGGATAATGATCCCCACTGGTCACCCGTAGGAAAAGTGAAACAGACTTTGTGGGAAATGGTAAAGAAAAAGGGAAAGGTATCGCCTGAGTTTTTAAAAAGGGCTGCAGAAATCGCACACACGGAATGCAACCTCTGTAAAAGATGTTCCATATACTGCCCCTTTGGTATTGATATAGCATATCTTATGATGGTGGTTCGGAGAATAATCCATAAACTGGAGATGACGCCGCTCTATATCCAGGACACTGTAAACAGTCATTCTGCCACAATGAACCAGATGTGGGTAAAGGAAAACGAATGGGTTGACACACTGCAATGGCAGGAAGACGAGGCAAGGGATGAAATACCCAACCTCAGAATCCCCCTCGAAAAAGAAGGGGCTGACATCATGTATTCTGTTATCGCACCTGAGCCGAAGTTCCAGGCAGGACTTATCTACCAGGCCGCGGTTTTAATGAACGTTGCAGGTGTTGACTGGACAATGCCGGCTACACCCGGCTGGGACAACAGCGACATGGCCATGTTTACCGGTGACAATGAGATTATGGCCCGTCTTAAGCGAAAACATTTTGAAACTGCTGCCAGGCTCAAAGTCAAAAAAATTGTAATGGGTGAATGCGGGCATGCCTTTCGTTCTGTTTACGATATGGGTAACCGCTCCCTGAGCTGGAAAATGCCCCCCATACCGATGGTCCATGCAATTGAATTTTATTATGATCTTTTTAAGGCAGATAAAATAAAACTGGCAAAAAAATATGATAAACCGGTAACCCTTCATGATCCATGCAATATTGTAAGGGGCAGAGGGCTGCACGAAAAAGCAAGGTATGTCGTTAACCGGCTTTGTGATAATTTAGTTGAAATGCACCCAAACAGGGAACTTAATTACTGCTGCAGCGCAGGAGGAGGTGTCATTAATTGCGGCCCTCCCTATAAAAAGAAAAGGGTCACGGGAAACAGGGTCAAAGCGGAACAGTTGGAGGCAACCGGCGTTCCTGTAGTCATTGCTCCGTGTCATAACTGCCACAGCGGGCTTGAAGATATAGTGCATTATTATGAACTTGGTATGGAAGTGAAGTTCATAATAGATATCCTGTATGAATGTCTGGATAAAGGAGAATAAATTGGAGTTAAAAATCTCGATTCTCTTTGCAGTAGTAATAGCTGCAATATTAGGATTCAGTACTCTGGATGACGGCGAATCAATTACCTTTTTAAATAATACCGGTTTTAATAATCCCCAGGAACCACCCTCTGCGTTTGATCATGACTTCCATGACCTGGATCTTGAAATTGAATGCGAAGAGTGCCACCATGTATATGAAAATGGAGTACTGGTTAAAGATAAATGTTCGGATGACAAAGGATGTATCGAATGTCATCCCTTAAAAGCAAACGACGAGTATAAAATTCCTTTGTTTCAGGCCTTCCACTCCGGTTGTCAGGGGTGTCATAAAAAAGAAGGAAAAGGGCCTCTAATGTGCGGGGAATGTCACACCAGGTAAAATCCAGTTATTATTGGGTAA
>JASFHE010000334.1:0-7293 GCA_050123415.1 Desulfobacteraceae bacterium
TCTTTGGAGATTTTGAGTTCAAGGGGCTTGATGCTGATAAAGCTTTCAAGATTACTCTCGAACTGGACGGTTATAAAACTCAGACAATCGATGTCAAAACCGATACAGATAAAAATATCGGCGAGGTCCTATTGAGCCAGGCCTAAGTTCGGAATGAAAAAAATAAAAAACCGTGCTCCTAAAAAGAGCACGGTTTTTTATTCATATTAAGTATGACTATTTCGGAATGCTCTAAATGGTTGTCGGAGTTTTTATTTTAAATTTATATGCATATTGATTTTATTATAGCAGCATTTGTACTGGGAATTGTTGTAGCGATTCCTCCGGGATCGGTGACAATAATCGCATGCCAGCGTGCGTTGCAGTTTGGCTTTATAAACAGTTTATTCTTCACAATAGGCTCTTGCCTGTCTGATATCTTTTACCTGTCTCTTGTTTACTTTGGAGTAGCAAGTGTCATTGCATCAAACAGCCGTTATAAAATCGCCCTCTGGTTTATCAGCGGAACAATACTATTTATTATTGGCGGGTATTCCATATTTTCACTCATCAGGAAGAAACATGATTCTTCCTCAAAAAATGATTTTCCATTGGTATCCAGCATCCATTATCGTTCTGTTAAGAGCAACTAACTTAAGCAACCTTATTAATAGAATGTAATAGATGAACTATATGTTTGGCCTACATCTGTTTAAACCTGTTTGAATAAGATCTGCTGATATGGTGTATTTCAGGGCGCCCCTTTAATCGAAGCTGACCGCGGCTCGACGGTAGATAGGATATTTTATCAATATAATCTGCGTTGACGATTGTTCCACGATGAATACGTATGAACATTTCCGGATCAAGTTCGTCCTCAAGCTCTGTAATGGTTTTCCTTATCACGTATTCTTCCTTTTTTGTCATGACCAGGGTATACCTGTCACTGGCTTGAAAAAAATATACCTTTTTAACAGGAACCAGTATTACATTTTCCCTGACCTGGGTCCTGATCCACTTTAAATATTTTTGTACAGGAGGTGCGTTCATTTTTAACATCAGGCGTTCAAATATATCCACTGTATTATTAATAGGGGTTTTCGAAGCGACCTGTGCCTTTAGCCTCATCACAGTCTTTGCAAGCCTCTCTTCGGATACCGGCTTAAGGATATAATCCACGGCTTCATTTTCAAAGGCATCAACAGCGAATTGATCATAGGCCGTGATAAAAACTACCCGGCATATCCCGGCAGTCTCTTTGGCGACTTCCATACCGGAAAGGCCCGGCATCTTGATATCCAGAAAGGCACAGTCGGGCTGCATCTCCTCAATCATCTTTTTTGCCTGCATACCATTAACAGCCTCGCCCACAATATCAAGATCAGGCCATACGGAAAGTAGCTGTTCTTTAATATAGTCTCTTGAGGGGGCTTCATCATCTGCTATAACGGCTGTAGATTTGTCCTTAATATCAGACTCAGGCATATGGCACCTCCAGAGTAACTTTCACTCCGGACGGTTTATTATCTTCAAGTGTAAAGTGACCTTCATCACCATACAATGCTTCCACACGTTCCATTATATTTGTCAGGCCCGTTCCCATATCCGCATTATCCGGCATTCCCAGGCCTGTGTCTTCTATATTCCAGCAAAGCCTGCCTTTTTTAGTTTTAGTTACTTTTATCCGGATTTCTCCGCCTTCAATTTTTGGTTCAAGACCATGTTTAATGGCGTTTTCAATAATGGGCTGAATCAGCATTGAAGGAAATGGGAGGTCATTTACTTCATCATCAGCTTCGATAGAGTACTGTAAACGTTCTCCCATCCTGACCTTAAAAATATCCAGATATGCCTTAATCAATTCAATATCCTGACCGATAGTGGTGACACTTGATCGTGTTTTACTTAGTGTGGTTTTAAGATACTGCTTAAAATTATTGTGCATTATTTTTGCTTTATTCGGGTCTTTAGTACTAAAGCTAAGTATGCTTGTTAAGGTATTAAATAAAAAGTGAGGCTCTATCTGTGCCTGTAAAAGCCTTAAATGAGTTTCTGTTATCATTTTTTCATTTTTTAACTTTATATTTCGCTCTGATACAATTCTATTTTGAGTAATAAACTGAGTTTCTTCAACATAATATAATAAACAAATAAGTAATCCGTTGCTTGAAATACTATAGCCAGAAGTGAATACAGTCATTAAAGTTAAGATTGAATCCGGATGAGAACTAAGCTTGGCGTTGATAAGTATATACGATAAAATTACTGTAAAAAGAAAAGTGAACAATAACATCACCATTCGTCTGCCGGATGATTTTTTGGGTTTGAATAAAATGACAGGTACAATAATGAACAGGTACATTAGTAAGATTTCAGTCATACTTCTAATAATTTTAAACCATGGAAAAGCTACATCATATATTGTGAGTGGCATCATAATAGATACAATGAGATAGCATAGGTAGATGGGAAAGTAATAAAAAAGGAATCGCTTTGATATTTTCCATACATCGGGTTTTAAGGTATTATCCACAGGGCACCTCAATTATAACTGTTAGTCCGGAAGGTATGTTTTCTTCCAAACTAAGCCTCCCCTTATCGCCGAACAGGCATGTTATTCGTTCCGTAACATCCTCAATTATATCCCCAGCCTTATCCTCTTCTTTATAGCCTTTACCGGTATTCGTGGTTTTAACACGAATCATGTCTTTTATTTTTTCAACGGATAAAGAAATTAGGCCTTTATGAAGATTCTCATCAAATGCGTTACTAATAGCGTTTTCCACAATCGGTTGAATAAGCATTGAAGGAAATGGCAAATTCATTGATCGCGGATCAACTTCAATTTGATATTCAAGACGTTCATGCGTGCTGATCTTGATGATATCCAGATAGGAGCGTATAAGCTCTATTTCCTGTTTAACAGTTGTAACAGACTCTCTTGTCTTAACAAGTGTTGATCTCAGGTACTGTATAAAATATATTTGTATGGTTTTTGCCCTGTCAGGGGCCGTGTCAAACAGGTCCGAAATCCTGTCCATAATAGTAAACAAAAACCGTGGTTCCACCTTTGCCTGAAGAAGGTTCAGTCGATTTTCCATTAATTGTTTTTCGCTCGACAGGCGTTCTGTTTTTTCTTCCATATATGTCTTTTCAAAAGTCAATGATCGTTCGGCCAGAAATACTGCTCCAACAATAAAAAAACCCGTCATAAGAGAGTTAACTATGAATCTGATTGATAGATTGGACATGGAAAATATGGATTGATCTAAACCCAGATACAGGGTAAGTCCAACGTGCTGAAATAAAATGCCTGTCAAATATACTATTATCATTGCTGCCAATCTGTTAACAAATCCGACAGGTTTTATAATATTAAGGCTCAGGATAATAATCAGCCAAAAATATATTGGACCTGCACACCCTATAAAGCATAGTAAAGATAAGCTTATTTCAGGATAATAATAAGGTTTTACAAGGTAACGTTGGGGCAGGGAAAATAGTAATATTATAGGATAGTATCGATAGACAATTCTTTTGCATAATTCTGATGGTTTAATCGAAACAGCCATTAATTTTATTTTCCTGACTACTGTTGGGGTTTATTCAACCACTTTATATCAATGATTGTTTGGTGTCATGTAAATAACTAATTCAGGGACAGTTTTAGTAAAATCAGCATGTGTTTCATTTTTTGCGCAAGACGTAGGGATTTGTTCCCAACCATATGAATTAAAGATAATCACAGTGAGGTGGTGAGTAAATCACCACCCTACTACGAAAAACTTATTGCCTTTTAAATAAAACGTAAGGTTGGGGTTTATCCCCAACCGCATAGTAAAGTGTCATGGCAAGTGTCATGGCAAGTGTCTAATTTCATCTCGACCAGCGGGAGTCGAGATTAAACTCGAAGGATGACACGACACTAAGCTTTACTACTTTAAATTCATAATCGCCTTTACCTCTTCCGGTATGTCAAAAATACCTTCAGGCATTTCAATATTTAGCTCGATTTTTTCATATGTATTTTCAAAATACTTTTCACCTTTTTAAAAATATACTGTTTTATATGGAAAAAGAATGTTGTCTATTTTTTGATATTCCTCAAAGTATACTTCTCTCTTGTAAGTCTCCTGTGGATTTATGTTATAGGCTGTGATTTTTACTATCATGAAACTTTCCCTATCATAATAGACTGTCCTTTCGGTGCCTTTCTCCGGGATTTTTACGACTTTGTAGCAGTCTTTTCCATTAATCCGTTCTATACCTTCAGTTTTCATCGTTTTATAGCAGACATCAGGACCGTCAGGACCATCAAACATTCTATTTTTCAACGCATCTGAAAGCTGATCTCCCTCAAGAAGACGTGTAAACACAGGGAAATACTCCCAGACGATCTTGCCGTCTGAACCGGATTTATATATACCCTCTGTCCCCCTATCATATACTTCGACATTCTTCGAAGGACGTTCCCAATAGGAAGTGCTCTTTGATTCTTCGTTCAATGGAATAACTTTTACAGTTCTAATAATTTTTTACTTTTAATTTTTTTAAGGGCTTTAATGCCTCCAATGGCCTCAATATTTTTTGCTATAATTTCTTCCGGTGTTGGCAGTGTTTCTTCAGCTGCGTAAAGTCCGGGACACACTAGAAGAGTGATTAATAAAGTGATTATGAATACTCTTTCTGCTGTTCTTAATTGTTTTTTCATTTTTAACCTCCTGGTTGAATACATAACTCTCACAATGTAAGACTTTCGGAAATCTTGATTGACTGACCTTGGTATTGCATCAATCTACGTTAATTCGTTAATGCAGCAACTGAATTACTGTAGAGTGTCTCGCTTCACATGAAAGAATAACCATCTAAAAAATTATGGAACTCTAACGAGACGGAAGCCTACGTCATTTGCATTGATAGAAGGGGGAGCACCGCCATAGCCACGACAAGCACACCGAACACTTTTCGGTACGTCAATCCAACTTCCACCGCGACGAATTCTTCCCCTGCCTTCATTGGTATTTACAGGATTATTGGTCTTATGTTTACTATAGGCGTCTTTACTATACATATCTTCTACCAACTCCCACACATTTCCTATCATGTCATATAGACCGAATTTATTAGGAACGAATTTTCCTACAGGTGCAGGCGCTAATCCATAACCATCATCACAATTATGGTCATTCCAGTAAGGAGAATCGGGTCCTCCTGCGTTAACAACAAATTTAGGATCGCATCTTTTTGCTTTATCACCAACATTCGCGTACTTGCACGCATCTTCAGGATTATCCCCCCAATACCATGGTGTACTTGTCCCGGCCCTGCACGCGTATTCCCACTCTGCCTCTGTAGGCAACCTGTATGTAGCGTTATCCTTTCCATTTATCCATTTTATGAATTCCTTCATATCGTTCCACGAAACACATGTAACCGGATACATATCAGTTTGCTCATATCCTGGATTATCCCAGTAAAATCCTGCCTTTTTCTTATATCCTTTTTCCGGACCCGGGCTAAATATTAAAGCGTCGTCACCTTTTTCCGCCTCTGTTCTGTAACCGGTTTCCTTAACAAATTTTCTCCATTGCCCCACTGTCACCTCAGTGCTTTGCATGTAAGAACCTTTTGTCAGATTAACCCGATGCTGAGGTTCATCATCCCGCCTGCCTGTTTCATTAGCAGGACTCCCCATAATAAAACTGCCTGGTTTGATATATATAAATTTCATACCAAGGAAATTCGTTACCGGTTGTGCTGCATCAGTTTGAGAGTACGACGACTGACAAAGAATAGGAAACAATAAGCCGATAGAAATAAAAACAAATAACAACTTGTGATTTTTCATGTATCCTCCGTCTATTGCTTTTAGATGTCTTTTCATCCTCTATTAATCTTCGATCTTATTTAATTCATGATCCAGTATTTCTGCTTCAAGTTCTTCAAGATGTTTTTTGTAGTTTTCAGTTTCTTCCCTTGATTTTTTTTTTGGCTAATTTTATTGCCTGCCTGTAGTGCTTTTTCGATAAAATAAAATCTTTCTTTTGCTTATAAATATGTCCAAGTGCATCATGAGCCTGTGGGGATTCAGGATACAGCTCCAGGTAATATTCAAATATTTTAACTGCCTTATCATACTCTTTTTCTCGCATTGCCAAATAATTCCCGGTTTGATTGAGAGTATTTTCCGGTATTTCCATCCTGTATCCGTATTTTTTACTGAGTTTTGTGTAATGTTCCTTTAACTCATCAAGACCTCCAGGATTGGATTCTATCGGAAAACGCAGGCCGGAATAGATAAACCTGAGCGCCTTATCGAGACTACCCATCCATAAACTGACATGTCCTAATTTTTCAGCAAAATCGTACTTCCATTCAAATTTATCGGGAGTATGATTTTTAAGAATTTCTTCAATTTGTTTGTTTGATTGTAAATGGCGTTCATGTGAATTTTCTTCTATTGAAAAATAAAGAAATTTCATCAATTCTTTTTTCTCTTTGAAGATTTTTTCGGCTTTCTTAACACACACCTTATCATCCCACCACAAGCTTGAACTTATTGCAATATATGCATTAAACATTTCGGGTTGTGACAGCAAAGAATGGAATGTAAGCAGACCGCCCAGTGAATGTCCGGATATAATCCGAAACGGTTGAGTACGGTATTCTTTCTCGATAGCAGGAAATAATTCCTCTTTCATGAACTTTAAGAATTTATCCGCACCTCCTGAAGTCTTCATATTTTTGACTGCTGTTGGAGTAAGGTCTCTCACCCGGTCGGTATTCGGAATAGCAACAACAATCATTTCGGGTGTAAAATCATAGGCGGAAAAGAATCTCAAAGCGCCTAAAGTCGGGTAAAAATATGTGGCCCCATCCAATGCATAAATAACCGGGTACTTCTTATCGGACGACTCATAATCATCCGGTAAATATACAAGGATTGTGCGGTCCTCACCGAGTATTTTTGAATGAATTTTAATTTCTTCGCCGATAGTAATGTTCTTCAGCTTTTCCTGTGCATTAGTTGCATGCAATGGAATCAGTATCAACATTAAAACCATTAATAATTTTCTCATTTCGTCTCCAAATATTTAAGTTTCTTTAATTATTTAAATGATTAAACAGCAGAAAGGTAAAAACTGAAAAAAGAATGCGGCGAACTTCATTCAGGTGGAATGGATGCAATATTTGGTGAATAAAATGCAAACAGTAGCCAGTTGGAAGTATAGTTTGGACGGCTGTTCATTGCCAGTGAATATTCCTGCGCAAAAAGCGAGTAGATACTGGTTACCGGTATCCGGGATCAAGTAT
>JASFHE010000335.1:0-7291 GCA_050123415.1 Desulfobacteraceae bacterium
GATATCCGGGACATTTATATAAGGATAGAATATCTGTTCATCGGCTATTGTTACCTGGACACTGCATGCACCGCCTCGTGATTCAGGGCCGTAGGACTGGACAAGTGAACTCTCCAGTTTGTCTCCAAGGGCCGCGGCCTTTCCCACTATCCTTCCGGCCATTATTACTCCCTGGCCCCCAAAACCTGTTATGATTATTTTTTTTTGCATTATTATCTTCCTGAGTTAGAATGCTCTGCATGTCCTGTCATAATTTTCTATACATGTAGGACGTTCCCTGTCCACAAATTCGCCGAGAACAACTCCTTTCTGGAAATCTACATCCAGTTCTGTCGGGTCCGCGTTATTTTTTATTATGGTATTGTCCCGGTAGAGTTTGAGGGTTTCAAGGGATTTTTCCTTGTTCCTCCTGCCGTAATTGGTCGGGCATGGTGCAAGCACTTCAATAAAGGAAAAACCGCTTTTTGTGATTGCCTTTTCTATGCATGCGGTAAGTTCACGAATATGGAGCATTGTCCACCTTGCCACATATGCTGCGCCGGAGGCCCAGGCCATTAAAGGCAGATTAAAAGGCGCATCAGGATTTCCTGACTGGGTTGTGGTAGTCTTTGCGTTAACAGGAGTTGTAGCCGCGACCTGACCGCCCGTCATACCGTATATCAGGTTGTTTACGCAGATGACCGTCATATCGATATTTCTGCGCGCGCCATGTATAAAGTGGTTTCCGCCTATTGCTAAAAGGTCACCGTCACCGCTGAAAACTATTACGTTAAGATCAGGATTGCCAAGCTTCAGCCCGGTGGCAAATGGAATTGCCCTTCCGTGGGTTGTATGAAAGGAGTCAAGGTTGAGATACCCAGCGCCACGGCCTGTACAGCCTATACCTGACACCATACATGTCTTTTCAAGATCAATACCGCTTGAAACCATTGCCTTGAGACAGGAGGAGAAGACTGTCCCAATACCGCATCCTGTACACCATATGTGCGGAATCCTGTCTGTTCTTATGAGACTGTCCAGAGGATGAGCAAGTTCTAAAGGTGCTTGAGTGCCTGCAACCATCAGTAAACCTCCTTTATCTTTGCCATGACCTGTTCCGGGGTAATTACCGTCCCCCCCGCGTGACCTACCAGATGACACTCTGCTCTGCCGGCAGCACTTCGTAAAACCTCAAGGTGTATCTGTCCAAAATTTATCTCGACAGTAATAAAAGCCTTTACCTTTTCGGCCAGTTCCATGATTTTTTCTTCAGCAAAGGGCCATATTGTCTCCAGTTTTAAAAATCCCACCTTCATACCCATTGACCGGGCCTGATGCATGGCCGCGAGACTGGTCCTGGCTGATATACCATAGGAAACCAGTACAATTTCAGCGTCTTCTAGGTTATAGGGCTCTGTCATAATAATATCGTCCCTGTTATCGCGGATTTTACGCACAATACGCTCCATCATTTCTTCCTGGGCTTCCACTGTCATTACCGGATACCCTCTTTCATCGTGGGTAAGCCCGGTAACATGAATCTTGTATCCGTCACCGGCAGCAGGCATAGGAGCAACACCATTTGGTCCAGGCTGGTAAAGCCTGAACCTGTCCTTTCGCCCCTTAGGCTTTGTCCTTGATATTGTCTTTATTTCAGAAGCATCCGGAATTATGACTTTTTCACTCATATGGCCTATTACTTCATCGGTCATCAGCATTACAGGTACCCTGTATTTTTCACTCAGGTTAAATGCTGTGATGGTCTGATTAAAGATCTCCTGAGCAGAGGAAGGTGCAAGGGCAATTATTTCATAATGACCGTGGGAACCCCAGCGTGCCTGCATCATATCTCCCTGGGCGCCCATAGTCGGGAGGCCCGTTGATGGGCCTGCCCGCTGAACGTTTACGACAACGCAGGGGGTTTCCGTACATACCCCGAGGCCGATATTTTCCATCATCAGGCTGAAACCCGGGCCGGAAGTTGATGTCATGCTTTTCTGGCCTGCCCACGAAGCACCCAGGATTGATGCCATGGCAGCTATTTCATCTTCCATCTGGATAAATGTGCCCCCGACTTCAGGAAGACGTACAGACATATGCTCTGCAACTTCAGTGGCTGGCGTAATGGGATATCCCCCGAAAAACATACAGCCTGCAGCCATGGCTCCTTCAGCACATGCCTCATCGCCTGTTATGTAATGCTCGCCTGTTAATACTGCTGGTCTCATATTCTCTCATCTCAAAATAAGTTTTTTTAATCAATCAGTTAGCTGAACGCTGATAGCTGACTGCTGAAAGCTCCATTCAAAATATTTTCTCCTTTTGGATGGACATTATTTTATTTCTTCAGAAAAAATGGCAAATTCAGGACAGATTATCTCGCAATAGTGGCAGTTAACACATTCATCAGGTTTATGGGCTTCAGGAGGGTGATAACCTTTTTTATTGAATCCCTTTGAAGCGACCAGTATTGAACGCGGACAGAATTCAATACAGTACCCGCAGCCTTTGCATCGGTCTTCAATAATAACTACTCTTCCTTTAGTAATTTCAATTACATCGGTGTCAAATGGTTCACGCCAGAATTTCATAATTTAGTCCTTCATCCTGCACATAATATTCTAATAGAGTAGAGACATCCGGTCGGATATCCCTACTTTCATCAAAACAGAAGAGGAAGCATACATGAATCACAGGGTAAAATCAAGGAGATTACTGAGAAGATTTTTATATTTTTGAGAAACCCTTATTCTTTTTTTAGGAGTATCTCAAAATTGTAGTTTTTGCATTTTTAAAGAAATTTCAAAATTTGTACATATATCGATAATTATAAATATAACTAATTTTACATTAGTCTTGCCATTAGATCTCTTTATTCAACCTGTAAAACGTCTCAGCCAGGCATTTACTAACAGCCTTCAGCCGAACATGCTTCAGCCTGCCTTTTCTGCAACCACCACATGTCTGGCTGTTACACCCAGTATCTTCATTTTCTCCATTTCAGCGGCAACCTCGCCCTGGTACTTCTCCGGTAACATGGGTGCCTGAATGAGGTCGGAAATACGCCAGCCTGCATTTTCTATTCTTTCTGCATAATCGTTTATCAATATTGATTTTTCTCGGATCTCTTCCATTGCAGGGGTATTCCAGAAATCCCGCCAGTAGGCACATATCATGGCAGGCCTTGTACTCTTTTTACTGTTTTCGCCGGCCATGGGATCAAAAACCGGATCATTCTCTTCAGAGAAAAAATAAAGTATATTGGCTATGATCTGTGCGGGTAATCTTTCCGGCCATTCGTCGCCGAACCGCTTGTCAGGCTCGAACCATTCCCAGTAGTTCCAGGGCCTGATTTCCCACTGTAATTCCTTGCATTTATCCAGGTCATCTTTCCCCTCCAGTTTGAGCGCCCACACCAGAGGTTCAGGCCAGCCGTGCTTTTCAGCGACCTGGGAGACTGTGAAGCCTTTCCGCAAATCGATATTTATCGGATTTGCCAACATTAGCATATCCGATAAATAGCCCGAGATTTTGCTTTGGAGGATGTTTAAACGATCAGATATTCTTTGCTGAGGAATGCCTAAACGAACCATGTGAAATATTTTTTGATTAATATTCAGTTGAAAAGAAGCCCTTAGGTCAGCAATGTAAATAGTAAATATCAACAGCCTGTCTCGACCACCCGACATCTTTACCTATCTCTTCTGAACTCAGTTTCGGATTATTCTGATATGCCCTTCTTGCCGTGTTTCTGGCTTCTTCATCATTGAGGAGCCTTGGGCCTATTGCCTGTCTTACTGTATAAAGGAGAGGATTCTTTCCATTAAGCTTTATGATTTCTGCCGGAATTTCTTTTTTGCAAATGCCTTTACAGGCATTAAACCGATGAGCGCCGTCCAGGATGCGGTATTTACCTGGTTCATCAGGATGCGCTTCCAGGTGAATGGGATCAAATTCAAAGCCAGCCTTCATGTTTTCTTCAAACATGGAAACTCGTTTGTGGTCAATGCGGCTGCGTGGATAGATTCTGTGATCCAGAGCAATATCGGAAGCCTTAATGGATTGCACTTTGCTCATTTTGTCACCTTTCATTGAGTTAAAATTCAGGCTATACACTCCAAAGGCAATAGCTTAAATACCTCTCTGATGATATCAATTACTTCGACGTTGAAATTGATAATTTAATTCTACCACTTATCCCAATTGATATTTTGAAGTACGACTCCTATTTCACTGCCTCTATTTCACACCCTAAGATGTTTTCCAATATAACCTATAAATATAGTTTTAGTATTAATATCCGGATAGAAATGTATACGATAACCATTTGTTAATTTGACATGATTTTCAAAGTATGCTTTTTCTCCATTTGGTAGCCAAAACTCCCTTTCTTTTCGCAGTGACGCATTATTCCGTACAGATTCAGACTCTCCGCTTACCTGATGATTCATTCCAACTGCCTTCAGATCATCATGAGAGTAATTTATTACTTTACCTTCTTTCCACTTCGAAGAAAAAGAATTCAATACAGTCAACGAATCAATAACCTGAGAAAGTAAAGTTGTTTTTGCAGACCAATGCAGTAGTTGTTCCTGTACTTTTCCACAATGTTTAAGATCAGGGAATAGACTATCCCATTGGTTATAGAGGTCAGTAGCCCGCTTTAATAAATTATTCCTTTCTGATAGAAGTTCGGGTTCCAAAGCCTCAAATACAGCCAGAGCATAAAAATTTAAAATTTTATCAGATTCGTCTCTTACTTCCCCTTTTTGATCCAAAGTCCTAACAGTAACCTGTAAAGGAGAACTTTCCCATATTTGAGTTGTTGGAAAACTTGTTATAGGAGAATCATTCCAACATGCTGCACGAAGTGCTTCATAACAATAGGAACCATGATATTCAACTTCAAAAAGGTCAACATCATTTCTAATATCATCAATTGAGAATAACGGCTGGCTGGTCTTTATACTTCGAAATGCCCGACAAAGATCCTTGTTTTTTTCATTACTGTACTTATTGTACCAATCCTTCCAATAATATCCGCTGGATAATTCTAAACGGAACCAATTGGAGTCAATGGAAGCATCTAGAAGAATGGTACTAAAGCCAATGTTCTTACTCTTAATGCATATTTTGAGAAATTCCGGTACATAATCATCCGCCGAACGGATACTTTCAAATGGCAGACTATGATGATTAAAAACAAGAATTCTATTCACAAAAGTTTCTCCAGTTGTTTGTCTCCTTCATCGAAGAAGCCTTTAGGCCAGTAGCTTATTCGGCCATTTTCAGATATTTCAGGTGAAACAACGATGGATTCGTGGATGTCTCCGGGATTTCTCTCCAGATAGTAAAGTTTTACATCTTTACTGTTAATCAAGTTTTCTTTTACGGCAACTCTGAGGCCATTTAGAAAATGGTCTGAGTGAGTTTCGATAAACAATTGGACTCCATTTTTTGCAGCAATCGCACATAATCTACCTAAAACTGCCTGTCCGCCTGGATGAAGGTGTGCTTCCGGATTTTCCAGAATTATTAGATCTCCGACTTTTGCCCTTAATATCGAAGTTAGTACAGGCAATACAAATGTCAGCCCAAATCCGACATTTTGTGGTTTAAAATCTGCTGTCTTTTGCGTACCATAATCGAAAGAATAACCAAGTGAAACGGAATTTGTTGTATTCTGCATCACGGCATGAATATGAATTCCAGGAGATATTTCCGCCATCCATTTTTCAACATTTTCGAGCAACATTTCTGACTTTGCATTTCTGTGTTTGAGAACTTGTATATTTAGAGGCGAAAGTCCATTTTCGGCTATATAATGAGCTGTATATTCTCCGTGATTACCCAGAGAATTCAGATCTTTTATATAGTAGTCCGATATTTCATAAGCTGGTTTTGGGCTTATTCTGTCTGCAGACAAATATTGGAAATGCCTGGAAAACAGGTTCAGTTCGTCCAGTGATGCGTTAATAGTATTCTGAATTGGTTGCAGATCTGATTGGGCAGAATAGTCAAACACAAAATGTAAGGGAGATTGATCTTTCCAGACAAGAGTAAAAGCGATTGTTTCTTCTTCAGCATTTTCTGAAAGGATATCTTTTCCAATACCTAAAGAGACATACTCGCCTTTCAAGAGGAGGCCTTTTTTGATTAAAGTATTTCTTTCTTTAGATTGCCTTAAAAGTAGTAAAGTTTGTATCAGGGATGATTTTCCCATTCCATTCAAGCCACTGAAAAGATTCAGTTTACCTAAAGGAAAATGAGAATTAATCAAGGATTTGAAACGCTGGACTCTAATAAATTCAAGCATTGATTGCCTCCTTGATAATTTCAGATACTTTTTCATTCCTTGTTCTGTAATGGTCCTTCTTTTGCGTGGAGTATGTTATCGCCCTGAAATAATCATTGTCATCGGTAACAAGATCTTCATGTTTCTTAATTAAATTATCTTTTCTTTGTTCAAGTATTGCCATCTCTTCTTCTGTAATTTTAATAAGTGATGTAGTCCATACTTCAAATAATGTGGAATTTTTTCTTCTACGGCGGGATGTTTGCCCTCTGGTTCTTTTTTCAAAAGCAAGATCACCAAATATTTCCCAGCAGCGTTTAACCGCCAAACAAAAAGACATTTTATAATTCTTTAGTTGGTCGGTGGTTGATTTCTCCAGGACATCAACCATTTCATCAAGAAAAGTAGTTATATTTTTTTTTGTCTGGAAATAATCCTGAAAATGAAAAGCCAGAAAACGTAATACCATTTCCTGATCTATCATTCTTCTCGATTGATCCCCGATAGTTTTTTTTAAATAATCGTCCGATGCCAACTCTTTAAGGAAGTCACGTACTTTTTGTGTAGTCATGGCATTCCTGATTTCCTGGTCATTGAGAACAAGGCCGCCGGTATTAATTCGTCGAAAAATTGAATATTTTACATTTTCAGGTGTTCCAGGCTGGATCAAAAAAAGAGTTACTGGGCATTCATCTATACGTCTTTTATAGGTTCTTGGCAGTTTATCATATTTTTGCCCATTAAAATCCTTCAGATATTCCAGACCATGAAGCGTTAGTTTTTTATCAACTATAAACTTTTTAATTGATGAAAGTCTTTGAAGTCCATCAACAACAAGCCATTTGTCTTCATCAGAAGCATCAAAATAGAAAGCGGGGAGAGGGAAGCGAATCAGAATAGACTCTATCAGGCGTGACATTTTCGAATTATCCCATAGCTCAGCATGTCGTTGGAATTCGGTGTTAAGATCTATCTCGTCATGTTTTAATCTTTCAATAAGATTGTGCAATGTATCCG
>JASFHE010000336.1:0-7233 GCA_050123415.1 Desulfobacteraceae bacterium
ATCCGTCTCCAAATAAACGACCATCTCAACCAAGATTTACTAAAAGAAAAATAAACAGATGGTCTGTGGCAAGGCAAAGAAAAATGCTATGCCACTAAGTCAACAACATTGGGTTTTACACCCGACCGGGTATTTATATATAACGCCATATGAATATTGATATTGGTAAACTGAGAAAAAATTCATGAAATTTATATTTGACAGTAAATTGCCTTACCAGCTTGATGCCATAGAGGCTTTAACCGGTCTTTTTGATGGTATACCGGAATCCAATGGTGATCTGGTTAGTAATACTAAAATTGAAACCGGATTAATGTTTTCGGAATTTGGCACAAAGAATAATCTGGTGATAGACAATGGCAAGATTCTGGAAAACCTCCACCCAATACAGGAAAAAAACAATATTCCAAAATCCCGGCTCCTGATTAATGAGGATGATGAATACAAATTCCCCAATTTTTCTGTGGAAATGGAGACAGGAACTGGCAAGACCTATGTTTATCTGCGTGTAATATTTGAACTGAACCGGAAATATGGCTTTAAGAAATTCATTATTGTTGTCCCTTCGGTGGCCATTCGTGAGGGTGTACTTTCGTCAATAGGGTTGATGGATGAACATTTCAGGGGATTGTATAATAACACACCCTTTGATCATTTTATCTACAACTCCAAAGACCTCAGCAAGGTAAGGCAGTTTGCAGTAAGTAATGAAATACAGGTTATGATTATTAATATCCAGGCCTTTCAAAAGGATGCCGGAGATATTGAGGATCCATCTTTGCTTACTGAAGAACAGCGTAAGAAGCTTAATATCATTCATCAGGAGCAGGACAGGATGTCGGGCCGGAGACCTATTGATTTTATCAGGTCTACAAATCCGGTTGTTATAATTGATGAGCCCCAGAGCGTTGATAACACTCCAAAGTCAAAAAGGGCCATTAAAACCTTTAATCCTCTTTTCTGCCTGAGGTTTTCAGCCACGCACATAAATCCCTATAATCTTTTATACAAACTCGATCCTATTCGTGCCTATGATATGAAACTGGTCAAGCAGATTGAAGTCGACTCGATTCTTTCGGAAGGCAGTTTTAGTGATGTTTATCTTCGTCTTGATAAAATCGGCTATGCCTCGGGTGCCAAAACTCCGCACGCAAAAGCTACAATTTATGAAGATAAAAACAGTGTGCCTAAATCGAAATCCATAACCCTGAAGCAGGGAACTGACATCAGCACCCTGACCAATCGACCCGGTTATGATGGGTATATAGTAACTAATATCAATGCGGAAGAAGGCCTGGAGCATGTGGAGTTTGCGAACGGCAAGATCCTTGAACCGAAGCAGGAACAGGGCGGTATTGGTGATGAGATGCTCAGGGCACAGATCTTTCAGTCAGTTGAAGAACACTTTAAAAAGGAGAAAAAGTATAAGGACAGGGGAATAAAGGTCCTCACACTTTTCTTCATCGACAAGGTTGATAATTATCGGTGGTATGATGATGACGGTAATCAGCATAAAGGAAAACTCGCTCAATGGTTTGAAGAGGCATACAACAATATAGCTGCAAAACCTTTATATAAAGGTGTCCTTTCTTTTAAGGCCGAAGAAGTCCATAACGGCTATTTTTCGGTTGATAAAAAAAGGGGAAAGGTTGTCGGGTTAAAAGACTCTTCAGGTGCAACAAAGGCGGATGAAGAGACCTATGAAATAATAATGAGAGACAAGGAAAGGCTCCTTTCCATGGAAGAGCCATTGAGATTTATCTTCAGTCATTCCGCACTTAAGGAAGGCTGGGACAATCCCAATGTGTTCCAGATCTGCACTTTAAGAGAAATGGGGACTGACAGAGAAAGACGCCAGACCATAGGAAGGGGACTTCGGTTGCCTGTAAACCGGGACGGTGCCCGGATATATGATGACAATATAAATAAGTTAACAGTTATAGCAAGCGAATCCTTTGAAGAATATGCCAGGGGATTGCAGGCGGATATTGAAAGGGATCTGGGGGGTGACTTTAAATTCGGCAGGATCGAAAAGATAGCCTTTGCCAGATTAGTTGATACTGATTCGGAAGAGCCCATAGGACAGGAAGAATCCGAACGCATTTGGAACATCCTGCAGGAAAAAGGATACCTGGATAAAAAGGGGGATATAACAGATAAATTTGTACCGGAACAGAAGGGATTCAGACTGAAACTTACTTATGAACTGAAACCCCTGGCCCCTGAAATAACAGACATAATGAAGAGATATATCTTTAAGAACAGGATAGTGAATGTAAGGGATCGCCGAAAACTTAAATATAACAAGAGAATAGAACTTAATGAAGACTTCAAAACCTTATGGGATAAGATTAATAAAAAGACACGTTATTCAGTTGAATTCGATACTGAAGAATTGATTGATAAGTCGGTCCGCGCACTGAAAAAAATGGATAAAATCAGACCTGTAAGCCTCTATATTGAAAAAACAGGCATGGATATTTCTTCAGCCGGTGTTGAGGCGGGTCATGTGCTTGATACAAGGATGGAATATGTAAAATCATTTAAGGTGCTCCCGGATATCCTTGCCTTTCTGCAGAGGGAGACTGAACTGACAAGGAGCACTTTGACCGCAATACTTATTAAGTCAGGAAGACTCAATGAGTTCACAATCAATCCGCAGTCATTCATGACCCAGACAGCAAAGATTATTAAAAAAGCTTTGAATGATATGGTTGTAGATGGAATCAAATATGAACAGATAAAAGGACAGATTTATGAGATGCGACTATTTGAAGAGGAAGAGATCGAGACGTACCTTACGCGGCTTTATGAAGTCCGAAACAGTGACAAGACAGTTTATGACTATGTAGAAATGGACAGTGATTCCTCAGTAGAGAAAGAGGTAGCAGAACGGCTTGATTCAAGTGAAAATATCAAATTTTTCTGCAAACTTCCAAAATGGTTTGTCGTCCCCACACCGGTGGGCAATTATAACCCTGACTGGGCTATAGTTACAGAAAATGATAACAAGCTTTACCTGGTAGGTGAAACCAAAGGCACTCTTGATTCTGAAAAACGCAGGGAGATAGAAAATAATAAAATAGAATGCGGAAAGGCGCATTTTGATGCAATAGGGGTCCCTTTCAGGGTTGCTAATACTTTTAATAAACTTATTGCGGGGTGATATAGGGATTTAATTCTTACAGACAAACGACTACAAAAAGTAAAGATCTCCCAAGGAGAAAATCATGGCTGAATTAAAGTACAAAACTGGTTCTAAGACAATTCAGGAAATTGATGTTCTTTTTAAGGGTAAAAAAATCAATCTCTCACCAGGTTTTCAAAGAGATTCGGTTTGGACAATAACTGACAGAAAAAATCTTATTAAAAGCATTTTCCATGGGTATCCACTCCCCGCGATATTTCTTTATAAAAGACAGGCAGATGGTGATATTGTTTATGATGTAATTGACGGCAAACAGCGCCTTGAATCTATTTTCATGTTCAATGGTAGTATCAAAGGTAATAGATTTTCAGCAAAAACTAACCTCCCTGGTAGCGAACAATCCGAAAACTATGATTGGAATCGTCTAAAAAAACTTAAAAAACAACATTTAATTACCGGTTATGAAATTCCAACTATAGAGGTAGATGGTGATTTTTCCAATATAGTTGACCTGTTTGTCAGGATCAATTCGACTGGAAAAGCATTAACGAAGCAGGAGAAACGAAACGCACGATACTTTAATAGTGATTTTTTAAAAACCGCATCCAAGACAGCAAAAAAATTTGAATCTTATTTTATTCAAAATAAAATTATCAGCCCTGCCCAGATCGCAAGGATGAAACATATCGAATTAGTATCTGAAATTATGTATTCAATTCACATGGGAGATGTGATTAATAAAAAAGCAGCATTAGATCAAGTTATGCAATCCGGCGGATTTGGAAAGTCAATGACCGGTATCCAAATCCAAAAAGCCAATAAAAAAACAATACATATTCTCAATCGACTAATAAATATGTTTCCGAAGATAAAACAAACACGTTTCAGAAAAATAGTAGATTTTTATACTTTAGCAGTTTTGTTATATAAATTTGAAAGTGAACATTTAATCCTTACCAATAAGAAACGCAATATACTGGCACAGGATTTATTAATACATTTTTCGACTAATGTAGACAGAGTACGCGAATCACAGAAGAGGGCCAACGGCATTAAGCAGGGGCAGGAGGTGTTCAGGAATTATTTGTCTACAGTTCAACAGCAAACAGATTCAGCACTTCAAAGAAAAAGGCGTGAGGAGATTTTAAGAAATCTGCTTCAAAACATCTTTGAAAAGAAAGATTCAAATAGGTTTTTCAGCGAAGAGCAACGAAGGATAATGTGGAACAGCAAACGAACCCATGTATGTAAGGAATGCAAAAATGAAATAACATGGAATAATTTTACACTTGATCACATAAATCCATGGAGTAAAGGCGGGAAAACCCAGTTAAAAAATGCTACTATTCTGTGTCGTAAGTGCAATTCTAAAAAAGGTAATCGATTTTAAGTATTCGTAAAAGAGATGGACAATACTTTAAAATTTATTAAAAAAGTGAAATTGAGACGCTTTTCCAATTGATAGTATGAAGGGAGAATTATTTGTTGTTAATCTGCCCTTCATACTGTTTTTTTCTATCCCCCTAAAATCTGAATCCGAATCTTTCCCGAATCCTTCAGCATCTGCTGAATTTCAACAGGGATATAAATCTGATTAGTGCCTGTAATCAATATTAGCCTGAAGCTGTTTAGTTTGAAGGCTGTTAGGTAGTTGCTTCAGTCTTCAGCCCAATAGTCTTCAGACTGCTTTTCTCATTCCCTCTTCTTTCGCCTTTTTTCTCAGTTCACCCGGAATGTTGATCTGCTCCTGATAATCATCTTCTTTTACTTCCCATTCAATAAGTTTCATTTTGTTTTCTCCTTTGATTTTAGTCTATTAGCCTCAAGGCTGTAAGGGAAAGCAGTTTGAAGGAATTTAGACTGAGGGCTGTTAGTAAATGCTGTAAACCTGGCAGCCTTCAGCCTTAACCGCTTCAGGCTAGCTTTTTAGCAACAATAACGTATCGATTTGTAACACCCAGTATTTTCTTTTTCTGCATGGCAGCCACCACACCAGCATGAAACCTCTCAGAGGACATTGGCGCCCACATGATCTGGATCTCCTCCCAGCCTGATTTATTAATTAAACCAAGGTAGTCGTTTATGAGTATGGAATTCTTTCTTGTTTCTTCCTTTGCAGGAGTGTTTTGAAAATCTCTCCAGTCTGCATTTATAAAGGCCAGTGTCGTACTCTTTTTGCTGTTATCAGAGGCAAGCCTGAGAAAATTTTTCAGGAATTTCAAATACTCCTCCTTTGAAAGATTTGAAATGCTCTCCTCTTCATAGTCCTTTGCTTTTTACTGAAATATGGAGGGTCAAAAATGATAAGATCCGGAAATATCCTCGCTGCAATGGCTCCACATGCGGGATATGTCTATTCCGGGGATATCGCCGCTCAAACTTTTAAGAATATATCGGATATTGACTTTGATACTATTGTAATAATTGGCCATTATTCTTTTCAGGATGCAGTAGCCTATACATGCCCTGTCGATTATTTTGAGCCCCCCCTCCGGCAAGGTCCCGGTAGATACAGAGATGGTTGAAAGACTTCACAAATACAATAAAGACATTAAGCCCGACTACTCAATCCACAGGGATGACCATACAGTTGAGGTTCAGCTTCCTTTTTTGCAGGTCATGAATAAAAAATGTAAAATCGTGCCCCTGATGTTCGGATATCCTTCACTTGAAAATTGCAAAATACTGGCCAAGGCAATAAAATACGCTTCCGGCGATAAAAAAGTATTTGTACTGGCAAGCAGTGACATGTCCCACTATCCCACCTATGAAGGGGCAAAAAAAATGGACCATCTTACTCTTGAGAAGATTAAAAGCATGAATATAAACAAATTTTTTAAGCATATTTATAAGCAATTAAAAGATCCGCAGCTTCCCGGCCTGTAAACTGCAATATGCGCCAGCGGTGGAGTAGGAACTGCAATGCTGCTGGCAAAGGATGCTGGGGCTGACACTGCCCTGGTATTAAAATAAGCCAACTCGGGTGATGTTCCAGGGGGAGATAAAAACCGTGTTGTGGGCTATTCTTTGGTTTTGTTTATAAAAGAATGATTTGTTTTTTGGGTAAAATTTAGCAACTCATCTTATCCAGTTTTCAAACTCTACATCACTGCCAATGATTTTAATAATAGGCTTCATTGCATCAGCTGTAACAAGTATAAGATTATAAGCAAGAGCAATGGCAGTTATCCATAGATCATTTTCCTGAATCTGAAGTTCTTTTGAAGTGGTAGGATCTTTCCATTCTTCAATGCGTTTTTTTCTATCTGTTTTGCTCTTTTTGCTTTTAGGGGCATATTGATAATAAAGTTTTGCCCGAAGCAGGGAATAGTACTGACGTGCGATATCGCAATCAATGGTCAGGCAGGGGTAGCTTTCTAGGATGTTTGTCAGCCTTTTATATTTCTCTTTATGGGGATCATTATATGGTCCTACTCTTATGCCATATTCAACTTCACCGACAGTAATAGGAGATAAAAAAATCCTGGCATTTTCCGGTAACAGGCCAAGTCTTATCTTTAACGCCTCACACTCACCGCTTTGGCTTCCAGCTTCCAGTTCATGTATATATCGGATAATATTCGTATCCAGCAGATAGTCTTTTTGCTTCATGGAATTTCCTGCCAAATTTCATTTATATCCCTGAGTAGTTCTTTATCGGGTGTTTTTCGAACCTTTTCTAATATCTTCTCAGGAGTTGCGGATTTATACTTCTCTGATAGAAAAATATGCAAAGGTATCCATGATGCGTTTTCAGGAGGAATATATCCGTTAAAATCAAATGGAACTCTCCTTCGTTTATCTCCCCAGAATATATCAAGAACCTGTCTTTCAAGTTTCGGGGATAAGTTATATAGTTTCAATATTTCCGCATCGATAGAGAGAAGTATTTCTTTTGCAGCAGTGGGATCTGTTTCTTGAATATCTATGTATCTATTTATAAGGGACTGAATGAGTGTATCCGCTTTTTCAATATTTTTAGGAACCGGAATGGTCTTATATACTCGTGCAGGAATGTCCCTTTTCGAAGAATGTGCATATACATATAGTTGGGAGAGGGGTGAATTCAGCAAGGCAGCGAAAAG
>JASFHE010000337.1:0-7225 GCA_050123415.1 Desulfobacteraceae bacterium
TAAAATATCGATCTTATCCTGGATGATTTTTGCGAACTCTATTACTTCTTCAATATCAGGTGAACCTGGAACCATGTCAATGGCGCTTATGCGGTATTCAATAGCAAGCCTGTCACCGGCCTCTGCCCGAATAGCGTCCAGAATATCCAGTGCAAACCTGCATCGATTTTCGAAAGATTGAGGTCCATACTGATCCGTCCTCTTATTAAAAACCTTTGAAAATAGCAAGGCCGGCAACTGACAATGGGCACCGTGAATCAGAACCATATCTCCGCCGGCCTTTAATACTGTACCGGCAGCCTTTGCATAATCTTCGGTAAAATCCCTGAGCTCTTTTTCTGTTAATAGATTACAGTCAATTTCCATCGGGATTCCAACAGAACTTTCAACCTCATGTGTGCCAAAGTATGAAGCGATTGGGACAAGTTCAACGCAGGCCTTTGAACCGAAACGCTTTACCGCTTCGCACCATTCCGATAGATACACGACCATAAAATCATCATTCATACCTATAATATGATGTGACGCAGGTGGCAGCTTCCTGTTAATAAAGCCGCTTCCCAGGGTAACTGTTGCTGCCCCGCCTTTACCGTATGGCTTGGAAAACTCAATACATTCCCGGGTAATGTGGTTATCATAGGAGGCTAGGAAATTGTAGATAGGGGCACAGGTAATCCGGTTTTTAAAAACCAAGTTTCCCACTTTAATCGGCTGTAAAAGGTTTGGATATTTCACTGTCATTCTATTCACTCTCTTCTTTGGATGTCAGGATTGATGTTTTTTAATTCATAACACAATATTTAATTTTAAGGTATCAAGATAAAGCAGATTCATGTTTAATGTCAATTGGATATGGTAAAATATCCAATGATATCGGAAAGATATAGAAGTCTCAATGACTTAGCTTTCCTGTTTTTTATTGATAAAGCAAATAAACTTATTGATATTTTCCGGTATTGGTATACAAGTATACCTAAAGATCATTTGTGAATCATATTGAAGTTATCTGGGTTCCGTTTGATATTCCATCCATTAAAAAAATCAGGATATACAGCAATGGCGGATAAAAAAAACAAAAAAGAAAAAATATCCCTTGATCATAATTCATCAGTTCCTTTTTTTATGCAGATTGCAGAGACCATGAAGAGACGCATCGTTTCGGGGCAATATAATCCGGGAAAACAGCTTTTTACAGGAGAAGAACTTGAAAAGGAATTTCAGACAAGCAACATTACTATTCGCAAGGCCATGGAAAAGCTAAAGAACGATGGTTTTGTGGATCGTCGACGCGGCCTTGGAACAACTGTATCAAAAATGGATCCCGAACCCCTGCAGTTTGAACTGGGTAAAAGTTTTAAAAAGCTGAAGGCGTCTATTGAAAGGCTTGACACTAAGGTGAAGGTTCTGGAAATTACCAGAACAGCATCCTCGGAATATGTACAGAAGTATCTTTCAATGGGGCCTGAACAGGATATGTGGAGATTGAAGCGTATCAGGATATATAATGGTTTACCAATCTCTTACAATGAATACTATGCGGACCCGTCTTACTGTGCATGCATTTCTAAAAAGGATGCCCAGGAGGATGATATACTGCATACAATAGAAATGGCAATGGGAGTAAAAATCCATGAAGTAAGTCAAACCCTGAGGTCGGTAGTAGCTGATCTCGACATATCAAGCGCCCTGAAGATTCCCTTTGGAGCGTCTGCCTTTTTTAATGAAAGCATCTACCATTCGGTTTCAGGGGAGACGCTATTCCTGAGTCAGACCTATTTCAGAGGCGATATGTTTGTTTTCAGAACTTCATCACTGTTATGAGTATGCTTAATTCAGATTGTACAACTAATGATTTTTCACTTGATCTCTAGAGTTCTGAAATCCTCAAACCCTTATAATATTTGAAGATCCTTAAATAATTTATTGACATCAATTTGAATTTTGGTATACCTATATACTTTAATAGGTGAACATCAATATTTTCTCATCCCAGAGAAAAGGAGTAGATATGAACAAACATACCTTCAGATTAATTACGATCAATGCGCTGTTTTTATTATTTATTTCGTCATCTGTGATTACAGCGGCAGAGACTTCCTCGAAAAAAGTCATTAATATAACCAGTGCGGATTGCACTGCTGAAAAGCTTGGAAATTCAATTCCCGTTTCAGCCATTGGCGAACCGGTATCCGGGATAAGTCTGAAAACTCCGGTATGGACAGAATCCACGGGACCAAATCCCGGGTATTGCAGCATTGATGGTATAATGGCCCCGGTTTCAAAAGAATCAAATGCCAGACCTATTAATTTTTGTGTTGTACTTCCTGCCTCATGGAGCCGTCGAGCAGCTCAGATGGGAGGCGCAGGCATGAACGGATTCATTCCAAACCTTTTAGGGGGTACGGATATGTCCTCCAAAACATCTCTTGTAAGTCTTGGCTTTGCCACCTATGGCAGTGATTCCGGCCATCAGATGGGCCCTATGATGGGTTTTGCCAAAAGGCCGGCCGCTGAGAGGCGAGGAAACCCAAATGACTGGACATTGAATAATGAGGCGATGATTAATCTTGGTTATATGCATTTGAAAAAAACCCATGATGCTGCCATGGTGCTGATGAAAAGAGCCTATGGTGAAGACCCTCAATATAATTATTTTTTTGGATCTTCCCAGGGAGGAAGGGAAGCTCTCACTGTCGCCCAGAGATATCCTGAGGATTATGATGGAGTAGCGGCTAATGTTCCCATAGTAAATTTCTCATCCCTGATGCTTGCCCCCGAACTCATCAGGATACAGGAGGAACCCCTTAAAAATTGGGTTCCTCCTGTAAAAACAAATGCTATAGCAAACGAGTTCATTCGCCAATGTGATAAACTGGATGGACTTTCCGATGGAATCATCAACAATTACATGGCATGCAGGGCAATATTTGATGTTAAACAGGGTGATCCGGGCAAAAATCCATGGAAAGAAAAAAGATGCCCTGACAACAGAGACCCGAATCCTTCTGATACAAGCTCTGATGCATGTCTTACAAACGGCCAGATTGATACTCTGGAATTTGTCTACAGCAGATATCAATTCGCCACTCCACTGGCAAATAACGTAACATCATTCGGAATGTGGGTGCCGAACACTGATCCGTCCGGAAGTGGCTTAATAGAGCCAAGAAGGTATAAAGATCAGGAAGGTGCTGATGAAAACGCCCCTCTACACAGTCATCTGGGAATATTGGGAATTACCGGATTCCTTATGCAGGATCTAAACGCCAATCCACTTGACTATATTGAGGGCGGTGAATTGAATAACAGGAGAAAGGAAATATCCCTGATCCTGGATTCAACCGACCCTGACTTGAGTGCTTTTTATAAACACGGAGGCAAGATGATTGTCGCAATAGGTACAAATGACACACTGGCTTCTCCCGGAGCTCAACTTGATTATTATCAGTCTGTAATAGATAAAATGGGCAGAAAAAATGTGGATGCCTTTGCCCGTTTTTTTGTACTTCCTCAGGTAAATCATGGCCTGATGGGTACATCCTTTTCTGTGAACGGAGATGGAAAATCTATTCCATCAGAACAAATACCAACAGGATTTAACCGGTTCAAACTGCTGGTCGACTGGGTTGAAAAAGGTATGGTTCCCTCCATGTCTATTAAGGTAACGAGTGGAAACCAAAGTCTTCCCATGTGTTCTTACCCTGAATATCCAAAATATAAAGGAGGACCGGTTGAAAAGGCTGCGTCTTACGAGTGTACAACGCCATAGCCTTTCAGTAACCCTATTATTTATACTGATATTGTAATTTTATACATAAGGAGGTTTTCCATGAATCGTTTAAATAAACTGCGATGTGGATTTTTTGTAAGCTGCCTGCTCTGGGCGTTGTTGTTACAGATGACAATCGGAACCCAGGTTGCCCGTGCTGCCCTTGTGTTGCCCAATCATGCACCAGCCGATTTTAATAAAGTCAGGCTGGATATCCCGAAAGGCAAACTTGAAACCATTACATACAACTCAAAAAGCATAGGCGTGGAACGTAAAGCAGTTGTCTACACGCCTCCCAACTATGATCCTGGTAAAAAATATCCGGTTCTCTACCTTATGCATGGTATTGGCGGTAATGAGACTCACTGGACCAGTCTCTGCTCAGCTAACAAGATCCTCGATAACCTCATCGCGGATAAAAAAGCCGTACCAATGATTATCGTGATGCCCAATGGAAGAGCCACGGCTGAGCCGCCTTCACGTAATTTTATGGCGGATTTCAATTACTATGCCGATCTTGAGCCGGATTTGCTGAAAGATTTGATGCCCTATATTGAATCGCACTACTCAGTGAATACGGACCGTAAATATCAGGCACTCACGGGCCTGTCCATGGGCGGCGGTCAGGGACTTAACTTCGGCATCAACAACATTGACAAATTTGCCTGGGTAGGTGGCTTTTCCTCAGCGCCCAACCTCAAGCAACCCAATGTTCTTGTCCCCATGATCCGGAAGGCCAAAGACAAGCTGAGTCTGCTATGGATAGGTTGCGGAGACAAGGACAGTCTGATTACGGGAAGCTGGAACCTGCATAAAGCACTGGACGAGGCCGGGATCGATCACGTTTGGTATCTTGATTCCGGTGGGCACGAAGTCCCGGTTTGGGATAATAATCTGTACCTGTTCGCGCAGATGCTGTTCAAGTTCGAAGGATCTGTTATTCCTCCGCCATCTATTGGAAAATATGACGGGCCCCCAGCAGGAGGGCCGGGCGGTATGGGTATGCCCGGCATGGGTCGAGGTCTTATGGCCGGGGCAGGTGCACTAGGCGGCGGTGGCGGCGTCAATTCTGAGTTTACCGCCATGAAAGATAAAGACAATAACTCGTCGAAGGGGATCGCTGGGAAATGGCTTATAAAAGATGCCAATAATGAAATAAATCTGGAGTTCAAGGTCGAGGGCTCCAAATTAGCGGGAACTATCGAGAATATGCAAATGCCTGGAGCCATCGAGTTTAAGGACGGAAAAATTGAAGGAAACAACATTTCATTTTCCTATGATCGCGACATGGGTGGAAGAGGTTTTAAGGTAGAATGGACGGGGACACTTTCCGGTGATGAACTTAAATTAAAGCGTGGATTAGCAGGTGGAATGGGCGGCTTTGGCGGCGGTGGGATGCCTGGCGGCGGACGCTAAGCTGTTCTGTTAACATTCGAATAATTCTTATAGTTAAGTCAAGGGTGACAATTCCCTGTGAATGCACCTCTTTCCATCATTTAAAAAGGAGGAATTAAACATGATAAGATATACTTGGATTATAATGTGTTTAATAGCCATGTTTGCATCGCTTTCATATGCACAAACGAAACCAACCGGCTCCGGGTCATACCCCGCGGTCATTGAAGGAGATCCGGGAGTTCCGGGGCATACCATCTATCGTCCTGAAGATTTGAGTCCCTTTAATAAAAAAAATCCCCTTCCGGTTTTTGCCTGGGGGAATGGCGCCTGTATGAATTCAAATACATTCTATGCACCGTTTCTCGCAGAAATTGCATCCCGGGGTTTTCTGGTTGTGGCTATAGGGCCATACAGTGAGGAAGCCCCGCCCAAACTTGATGGACAGGGTGGTATGATGGGTGGTGATATGGGAGGTACTAAGTCTATCCAGTTGCTGGAAGTCCTGGATTGGGCGACGGCAGAAAATATAAACAAGGACAGTAAATACTACGGGAAACTGGACCCTTCAAAATTTGCTGTAGCGGGGCACAGTTGCGGAGGATTGCAGGCATTGGAAGTAGCGGCTGATCCGCGTGTTTCGACAACCCTCGCCATGGACAGCGGAATTTTTGCAGGGGGACTTCCCAAAATGGGGCCGCCAAAAACAGGAACCCCGAATGCAGGAGCACCACCCAAGATGAGGATGGTATTACCCGATGTAAAGAAGGAAGACCTCCAAAAAATACACTCGCCTGTTGTGTATATCGATGGTGGAAAGAGCGATATGGCTTATAATAATGGAGAAGATGATTTTACAAAGATTAATAAAGTCCCTGTTGCCATAGCTCATCTGGATGGCGCAGGCCACGGAGGAACCTATATGCAGCCAAATGGCGGAGAGTTCGGGAAGGTAGCGGTAGCATGGCTAAAATGGCAACTAATGGGAGATAAAGCGGCTATGAAGATGTTTGCCGGTCCAGAATGCGACCTTTGTAAAGACACTAAGTGGGAATATAAGAAAAAGAAAATGCCTTAGAGGATAGCAAGTATGTCAGACAAAATATATTTATTACGATTGACACTAAAAAATTAGTAAGGGGCTGACATGATAAACAAAATATTCCTAAAGCTTATTATTGTGACTGTGCTTTCCGTTTCTCTAAATTCACAAGCCGCCACAATTAAAATCGATATTGACCGTAAGATTGGTGACATTGATCCAAAGATATACGGTGTCTTTATGGATCCGATCCATTTTGATGTTTCACAATTCAAAGGCCCTTGGAACTGAAAATATACTGTGTGTAAACCTTGGAACGGGCACACTCAATGATGCCAGATACTGGGTGGAATATACCAATTCCGAGGCTGGAAGCTATTATGCAGACCTCCGAGCTAGATACTGAAATAAAAAACCCTACAATATTAAATACTGGTGTCTTGGTAATGAAGTTGACGAGCAGGATCAATATGTTCCGGCTGTCCGTGAAAAGAAGGTTAAAGGAGACAGCATGATATGTTCATTTCCTACACACTCCTTTACACAGATAAAGGTGAAAGTCAGTAAATGATTTAAATTATTTTTAAAGGAGGTTTACACATGAGAGTCAAACATTCCGTCTGTTTTTTAGTCTTACTAATCCTGGTCTTATTCACCTTTTCCTGCGATTCTTCATCCCAGAAAACCGAGGTAATTAAAGCCTCACCTGTGACCACAACAGTTGAAGTAACCGGAGGTACAATTGAAGGTCTTGAGCAGGACGGAATTCTTATATATAAAGGAATTCCATTTGCCGCACCACCGGTCGGCGACCTGCGGTGGAAGGCTCCTGCTCCTGTTAAGCCCTGGACAGGTATTAAAAAATCGGATGCATTCTGTGACGCCTGTATGCAGACATCCGGTGCTATGGGCAACACCGCCCCCGTAAGTGAAGACTGTCTTTATTTAAATGTATGGACCCCAGCAAAAATGACTAACGAAAAACTCCCTGTTATCTACTGGGTTCATGGAGGCGGCTA
>JASFHE010000338.1:0-7202 GCA_050123415.1 Desulfobacteraceae bacterium
TACGCATATTACATGCCTGGCGCTGAGTGAGCATCCCTTTGTGCCTAAAAAGTAACAGCTCTTTGGGTCAGACGCCTTTGCCGGCAGTTTTACTCCAAGCAGAAGATTTATCAGGAGCAGGGAACCGCTGTATTTATCCTCAATCCCTTTACCGCAGCACGCTCCCCCTTCTTCTTCCTCGCATTTTCGGCATTCATTAACCATGCCGGTTTTTATCATTTCCCTGATGCTGTTAGATGAAGCTTTACCGAATTCCTCGAGCAGTTGCAGGACTTTTTTATCACCCAATAATGTATCTTTATGTTTTTTATAACAGGTATCAGCCCATGATATTTTTTCTTCAATACTGCTGTCAGCTGAAATTTCAATATAAGCCATTATTAACCAGAAAAAAAGAAGTCTGAATCAGATAAAAATAATATTCTGAAACCGATTTCTACCTGTTGTGTTTTCAAATCCAAAAACGCACAACATACTGCATTTAGGGGAAAAATAAACATTTTCCCTTGACAATAGGGGACAAAGGGGTAAAATGTGCCATAATGTGTCACAAAGTGGGGTATCCCCCTTAAGACTATGTTCAGAGGACGATCCAGACATACCCTTGATGAAAAGGGACGGTTAGCCATACCGGCACGGTTTAAAGATACCTTGAAACTGAAAGAAGAATCATGCCTTGTTGTGACTAACTATATCAACTGCCTCTGGGCCTTCGCCAAGGATGACTGGCGCGTCATCGAGGAGAAAGTTGCAAAGTTATCTCTGATGGACAGCTCTGTCAACACTTATCGCCGCTATTTTATAAGCGGCGCGCAGGAATGCGAAATGAAGCAGGGGAGAATTACACTGCCTCCTGATCTCAGGGCGATTGCCGGTTTAAGCAAGGAAGTCGTACTGGTTGGAGAGTTGAATTTATTCGAGATATGGGACAAGGACCGCTGGGAGGATGAATTCAGCCGGGCTATGGGCGACTTTAAGGATGCAAGTCAGGCTCTCAGGGATTTCGGTATTTGATAGAGATGGAATATCCTCATAAGCCGGTTATGGTAAATGAGGTTGTAAAGCTTCTCATCACCAGGCCTGATGGTATCTATGTTGACGGGACAACCGGTTCAGGGGGACACAGCGAGGCAATATTAAAGAAGCTCGATAAAAATGGCAGGTTAATTTGTCTGGACAGGGATCCGGATGCCATTGAGATAACCCGGAAAAGGCTTGATGCCGGGGGCTTTAAAGAAAAATACAATATTATAAAGGCAAATTTTGCTGATATGGATACTGCACTTGAAAAAGCAGGCGTTAAAAAGGTTGACGGAATTCTTCTTGATCTTGGAATGTCATCATATCAGCTTGACCAGTCCGGAAGAGGTTTCAGTTTTAACAGGGATGAGCCTCTGGATATGAGGATGGATACTGAGAGCGGAAAGAACGCCATGGAGTTACTGAACGAGCTTTCCGCCCGGGAAATCGAGACAGTTTTAAAAAAATATGGGGAAGAAAGGCTGGCAAGGCCAATAGCACGGACAGTGGTAAGAGAGAGAAGTAAATCTCCAATAAGCTCATCTGCGCGGTTTGCCGACATAATTCGCTCCCATTATCCTGTTTCACGGCGCGAAAGGAAAAAAGACCCTGCAACACGGGCATTTCAGGCACTCAGGATACTGGTCAATAACGAGATGGAAAACCTGGATGCCATACTGGAAAAGGCGCCTGATCTATTGAACAGGGGTGGCAGAATAATTTTTTTAACATATCACTCACTTGAGGACAGGCTTGTTAAGAGGGCCATGGTTGATTGGGAAAACTCATGTGTATGTCCGCCAGATCTTCCAGTGTGTGTGTGCAATAAAAAACAGAGGTTTAAACGACTTAACAAAAGGGGATTTCTGCCGCAGCCGGAAGAGATAGCAGAAAATCCCCGTGCCAGAAGCGCCAGGCTTAGAGGCGCAGAAAGGATCTAAAATGGTTCGCCCTTCAAAAGCATCAGAAGTCGATTACAAGAGAAATACCCGAACAGGGATAAAAATAAGCAACTCCAGAGTAAAGAAAAACAGGTTCTATCTCACCAGTCGTCAAATCTTCTTGATAGCATTCCTGCTGGTTCTGTTCATGGGCAGCGGTATTGGCTATGTCTGGTCGAATTATGAAGGCACGCAAATAGGTTTTGATCTAAGTCGCCTGCAAAAGGATGAAAGAGCGCTTCTGGAGTTGAATAAAAAATTAAAAGTTGAGCTGGCCACTTTAAAATCTCCACAGAACCTGGAAAGGGCAGCGCGTTCTTACGGGCTGAAAGATGCCTCACCTGAGCAGATTATTTTTTTACAATGAAGGTAAATGAAAAAAAATGGATCAGAATTCGTATTTATCTTGTAGCTGTCTTCTTTCTGTTTTGTCTATCGACAGTATTTTTTAGGGCAGTACAACTACAGGTTTTTGAAAAAGACAAACTGCAGGCAATGGCCAGGGAAGGGTACAGGAATGTATCCAAGCTCCCTCCGAAAAGGGGAGATATCTTGGACCGCGAAAGACGCGAGCTTGCTGTCAGCCTTGAAGTGGGGTCAGTATATGCAAATCCCAAGGCCATTACAGACAAGGCAGGGACAGCGAGGCAGCTTGCTCTCAATCTGAATGTTCCGGTGAAGAGTATTTTGCGGTTGCTTAAGAAAGACAGGAGTTTTGTCTATGTAAAACGGAGAATCCCGACCAGTAAAATTGAACAGATCAGGTCAATAGGCCTTGAGGGAATAGGATTTACAAAGGAAACAAAGAGATTTTTTCCGGGAAAAGAAATAGCAGGGCATCTGCTGGGGATTGTCGGGACAGAAAACAAGGGTCTTGAAGGTGTTGAAAAAAAATATGATGACTATTTAAGAGGCGAGGCCCAGGTCCTTGTTCAGATGAAGGATGCCCATGGTCGTCCTTTTTATGTAAGCAAGCCGGCAGAGGAAAAAAGGGATATTCATAATCTCATACTGACGATTGATAAGGATATTCAATACAAGACCCAGCAGGCACTGGAAAAAACTGTAAAAAAGTACAGGGCGAAAAGCGGAGAATGTGTGGTTATGGATCCTGAAACAGGGGAGATCCTGGCTATGGCAACAGCTCCGTCTTTTAATCCGAATACTTTCAGGGATTATAAGCCCGGTCAGTGGCGTAACAGGGTTATTACAGACTGGTATGAACCAGGCTCAGCTATGAAGGCCTTTCTTATGGCAGCAGCCCTTGAAATGAGTACAGTGACTCCCAACACAAAGTTTGATTGTGAGAACGGTAAATTCGAGCTTGCTGACACTGTTATAGATGACCATGAGAAGCATCAGGTCCTTACAGCCTCGGATATTATTGTAGTATCCAGTAATATCGGGGCGTACAAGATAGGAAATGAACTGGGGTATGAAAAGTATTACGACTATTTGAAAAAATTCGGTTTTGGAGAAAGGACAGGAGTTGATTTGATCGGCGAGATAAATGGTTATATCAGACCTCCTGAAAAGGCCAATGAGGTTGACCGTTCAAGAGTATACTTTGGGCAGGGTATGTCTGTCACATCATTACAGCTTGCAACGGCAATGTCGGCAATAGCAAACGGCGGCAGACTGATGAAACCTTATATTGTCAAGGCAATCACGGATGAATCAGGGAAGACTGTTGAGGAATTTTATCCTCAGATGGTGCGAAGGGTGATCTCTCCCGAGACGGCAGGAACCGTCTCCGGGATACTTGAGGAGGTTGTCAGTGAAAGGGGAACTGCGCCTCTTGCTGCAATTGACGGATACCGTGTTGCAGGTAAAACCGGGACTGCCGAAAAACCGGATCTCAGAAGAGGCGGATATTTAAGAAATGTTCATGTTGCAGATTTTGTAGGATTTGTGCCGGCAAACAGGCCAAAGCTCGTAATTCTTGCCAAGATTGATGAACCGAAGGGCTATGACTATTATGGCGGCTCTGTCGCCGGGCCTGTTTTTAAGGAAATCGGGCAATGGGCACTTGCAAATCTCGGGATTCAACCCGAATTGAGGCTGGCCGGCCCTGATACTGTTACAAAAGTGAAGAAGTCATTCTCGGTTCAGGAGATGCGATCGTCACGGGAAATACAGCAAGGGGATGACCGGCTGCCTGATTTCAGGGGATTGACAATACGCGAGGTACTCAAAGATATCAGTTCTCTGGGGCTGGATATTACTTTTGAGGGCAGCGGGATGGCATTTGACCAGGAACCAAAGCCGGGTGTGCCAATGGACGGCATAACTTCCGTAAAGATCAGGTTCAGGCCTCCGGCCTAAAGAGTAAAAAATGTTGTGAATATGAATTTTATTCGGATCAAAGGTATTTCAGGGGTTGTTAAAACAGAAATGAAACTTTCAGTATTGCTCGAAGCCTTGGAAGATTATGAACTGGAGGGGAATCCCGACCAGGACATTACAGGTCTGAATTATGATTCAAGAAAAGTTAAAAACGGAGATCTGTTTGCAGCGATAAAGGGCAACGCGCTCAATGGGCATGATTATCTCGCCAGTGCAATAGAAAAAGGAGCAAGAGCGGTCCTCATTGAAGAAGATAGTAATCTTCCGTCTGATGTATCTGTAATAAAGGTATTGAACTCAAGAAGAGAATTATCCAGACTGGCAGCCCGGTTTTATAATTATCCCTTCAGGGATATGGATGTTATCGGAGTTACCGGCACAAACGGAAAAACCACAATTACCTATATCCTGGAATCCATTCTATCTGCCGCCGGCAGAAAAACAGGAGTAATCGGGACTGTAAACAGCAGGTTTGCAGACAGTACAAAGCCTTCATCAGTGACCACGCCCGAATCCCTTGACCTGATGTGCACTGCCCGGGAAATGGCTGATGAAGGTGTAACAAATCTTGTAATGGAGGCTTCTTCACACGCAATACACCAGAAGAGGGCAATCGATCTCCCCTTCAGGATCGCAGTATTTACCAACCTGTCAAGGGACCACCTGGATTATCATAACAATATGGACAGTTATTTTGATGCAAAGAGCGAACTTTTCAGGAATCTGCCGGTCACAGTGCGTGGAGAAAAGAGCTTTGCCGTAATAAACATGGATGATCCACGCGGCAGGGGTCTCTCCGGGCTGACAGAAGCTGCTGTCATGTCATACGGCTTAAAAGGTAACCTGGATATAAGGGCTGAGAATATAAAGGCTGATATGGATGGTTTAAGCGCCAGTATCATTACTCCTGAAGGCAGAATGGAGATTCATTCATTACTGATAGGTGAGGTTAATATTTATAACATCATGGCTTCTGTAGGTGCAGCGCTGGCATCAGGTATAAATCCCGGGAAGATAGTTGAAGGTATAAATAATCTCAGGAATGTCCCCGGCAGGCTTGAAAGAGTCCTTAACAACGCAGGGCTTTCAATAGTTGTGGATTATTCTCATACACCGGATGCTCTTTTAAAGGCCCAGAAGAATCTGCGCCCCTTTGTGAAGGACAGGCTGATAACAGTCTTTGGATGCGGCGGAGACAGGGACAGGGGAAAAAGATACGACATGGGACTTGTTGCCGGTAAAAACAGCGATATTGTTGTAATTACATCGGACAATCCCCGGACAGAAGATCCTGAGCTTATCGTAAGTGAGATAGAAAAGGGTGTACGGGAATCAGGGATGCCCCGATCAGAATGGCCTGAAATAAAAAACGGAACATATTTTATGGAAGTTGACCGAAGTGCAGCCATTAAAAAGGCGGTATCCATTGCAAATAAAAACGATACGATTCTTATTGCAGGAAAAGGACATGAGGATTACCAGATAATAGGTACAACCAAAAGGCATTTTGATGACAGGGAAGAAGCCCTGAAGGCGGTGAATACCCTATGACTGCAATCCGGAGAAATATCACGCTGAAGGAATTTATAGACCCTGTAAACGGTGCTCTCCTTTCAGGTGGCCAGGAGTCTGTTATTACAGGCATAAGCACTGATACCCGGGAAATAAAAAAGGGCGAAATTTTTATTGCGCTCAGAGGTGAAAACTTTGACGGTCATAATTTTATTCCGGCAGCCGTTCTTAAAGGTGCGGCATGTATTGTTGTAGATGATGAAACAAGGCTTCCTGAAAATCCCAATGCCGCTGTAATAAAGGTTAAAGACTGTCTGACTGCCCTTGGGGATTTCGCGTGTTACTGGAGGCATCAACATGAGGTAAAGGTTGTGTCCATCACCGGAAGCATGGGTAAAACAACTACCAAGGAAATGACCGCGTGCATCCTGGAAATGGAAAACGGGACATTAAAGAATGAGGGGAACTTTAACAATCTGATAGGTCTTCCCTTTACCCTTTTGGGTCTCAAAAAAGTGCACAAAAGGGCAGTGCTTGAGATGGGTATGAATCATTTTGATGAGATAAGAAGACTGACTCAGATTTCCGACCCGGATATCGGTGTAATAACCAATGTCGGTCCCGTTCACCTTGAAGGAGTAAATGATATTAAGGGTGTTGCCCGGGCAAAGACCGAAATGATTGAAGAGATTCGTCCCGAAAGCAGGGTCATACTTTCTGGTGATGATAATATTTTAATGAAGGAGGCATCTCGTTTTAACAGGGATTTTTTTACCTTCGGACTGGGTCCGGATAACGATGTTTATGCAGACAGTATAGAGACTTTAAAAAGCGGCGGGATGACATACAGGCTGAGGTACCGGAATGAATCCGCACCTGTTGAGCTTCAGGTGTCTGGTATGCACAACCTGATCAATTCCCTTGCAGCAGCTTCTGCCGCGATCTGCATGGAGGATAAATTCGAAAATATAGCTGAAGGTCTTATCAGGTTCAAAGGAGTAAAAGGCAGACTGATTACTGATGTTCTTCCCGATGATATTCTATTGCTGGACGACACCTATAACTCAAATCCATCTTCACTCAAAGCTGCTCTTGATGTGGCAAAGGAAATGGCAGGAGGAGAGAGGCGAATCATAGTGGGCCTTGGTGAGATGCTGGAACTGGGTGATGAGACTGTCCGGGCGCACATTCAAGCCGGTAAACTGGTTGCAGAGACAGGTGCAGAATTTTTATTTGCAATTGGAGCAAATGCTCAACAAATGCTTAAAGGTGCAGTAGAAAAGGGTTTTCCTTCCGAGAGGGCTATTGAGAGTAAATCTCAGCATGACATGATTGATCAGGTTAATGATGTCGTGGAAAAAGGTGACCTTGTTCTCCTCAAGG
>JASFHE010000339.1:0-7201 GCA_050123415.1 Desulfobacteraceae bacterium
TCTGAACGGTCTCGGGGTTTGACCTTTCCCATAACCACCGGACGAAGACGTTCGAAAGGAACCGTCACACCTTCTATTCGGTTAGAGGATTCCACACTCTGGATAATCGCTTGTTCACGTAACACCTCAAGAACCTCAGGTTTCTGCCGCATCCAAAGGTCCTGTTTCCCACACGCCTCCATACAAGCACCGAGAAGCCAGGCTGTGCTTACAGGAATCGAAAATTCAGCCAGTTTTTTTTGGTCTAACGACAACAATATCGGCCACATCCTTTCAATGGTGGCTTAATAATAGCTTATTTTAAAGCCAGTAGCCAATTCTTTTTTTGGATTGATAGTGACAGGCTCTTAAGTAATTAATTATAGAATAATTGCCTTCTTTTACTAATAATTCTCCCCATTTAACGAATGAACTACCCCGCTGCAAGCAACGGGGTATCAAAGAATGATTAACTCTATTTTAACCGACGCAAGCGGCGAGGTATTAGACCTTGCGCTTCGCAATAACCCTATATTTAATTAGCTCGTTGATGGATACAAATTCAAACTCTATACTATTCCCACTTATGACACTTAACCTGCACACCATCAACCATAACATCTTCCGGCGCCTTCAGCCTGCAAACATCCATCACATCCGGACAGCGGCCTGCAAATTTACATCCGACTCGAAGAAACTCGTCCTGCTCAAGTTCTCCAAGGGTAATAATATCCTTCCATTTCTTCTTCGGATCTGCCTGTGGAATGGAATCGCGCAGCAATTGGGTATAGGGGTGCTTCGGCTTCATCAATACATTCTCGACTGATCCCATTTCAACTATGTTTCCACGGAACATGACTGCAATTCGGTCGCTTACATAGTACGCGGTTGCAAGATCATGGGTGATATAAACAACGCTAACCCCGTATTCATCCCTAAGCTGCTTAAATAAATTAACAATAGACATACGCAGGGAGGCATCCACCATTGATACAGGTTCATCGGCAATCAGCAGGTCCGGGTCTGTTAAGAGAGACCTGGCAATTGATATACGCTGAAGCTGACCGCCTGAGAATTCATTGGGGTATCTCCCTGCCATATCCTCATATTTAAGACCAACAGCATTCAGCTTTTTATTAATTAATTCGATTGCCGCCTCTTTTGTATCTGCAAGTTTAAAATTCTGAACGGCTTCAAAAAAATAACGCTCTACCTGACGCAGAGGATTGAATGTGCCGAAAGGATCCTGAAAAACAGCCTGAATGCCCTGCTCCAGCCATGCCTTACGGTCACGAATCTCTTTTTGTTCTTTACCCTTGTGTATAATATGTCCGGAACTGAAAGTTTCAAATCCGAGGATCATTTTGGCAACTGTTGTCTTACCGCAGCCGCTTTCACCGGCCAGGGTAAAAATTTCTGCGGGCTTTATATCAAAGGAAACATTATCCGCTGCAGTAATCCTGATTCGTGATAACAGGCTGCCCTGGGAAAATATCTTGGTCAGATTTTCAATTTCCAGAAGTTTCATGTAAGTCCTAATAAATTTTTACTATTTGGTTCTTCTCCCACCCATTCTCCGACAAAATTAGATCAGTTGAGAGAAAGGGGCCAAGGATTCAAGGGGTCAAGTGTATTTATTAAAGGCCTTTTACTCGAATCCTTGAATCCTCGATTCCTTGAACCCTATTATTTAAAGCCAGCATGCGGCCCTATGACTATTATCAATTTCAACCACATCAGGCACCTGTTCATAACAGATTTCCTTTGCATGAGGACAGCGCGGATTAAAACTGCATCCCGCAGGAAGTTTGTCCAGAGACGGGGGACTTCCGGGAACACTCTTTCTTACTGACTTATCCCCGAATTGAGGCAGTGAATTGATCAGGTACTGAGTATAGGGATGTTTAGGCGCTTTAAAAATAGTATCAGTATCTGCCTCCTCAACAATCTTTCCTGCATACATAATCCCGATCCTGTCGGCAATATTTGCATGCACTCCCATGTCATGGGTCACAAGCACAATGGTATTATTAAGTTCGTTCTGTACTTCTTTAAGCAATTGCACAACTCCGCGTTGGACAACAACATCCAGGGCAGTTGTGGGTTCATCGGCTATAATTATCTTTGGTTTTAAAATGGCAGCAAGGGCAATGGTAACGCGCTGCCGCATACCGCCTGAAAGCTGGTGAGGATATGCCTTCAGGGTTTTCTGGGGAAGACCCAGTTTATGTATATGTTCCCTGGCAATTTCAAATATTTCATTTTTTGTCTTTATTGACACATGACTTTCCAGAAAGTCGCGGTATGTCTCTTCAAGCCTGGTTACAGGATTAAGCACGCTCATGGAGCCCTGGGGCACATAGGATATATATTCCCAGCGGAGCTGCCTGATCTCCTCCTGACTCAAATCAAAAACATTGATATCTTTTTCATTGATATTATAAAATATTTTACCGTCAATATGTCTTAAAGGAGGTTCTATCAATGCATACAGGGATTTTAAAAGAGAGGATTTCCCGCATCCGCTTTCACCAACAATTCCATAAACTTCATTTTTCTTTATATCAAGATCAATGCCGTTCACAGCCTTGACCTCTTTTTTTGCACCCATCATATCGAGCACATAATATGCCCGCAGTTGTTCAGTCTTAAGAATTGTCATGCGTTAAGCTAACCCCTATTAATAAAGAATATCTCTCGCCCGTTCGCTGCACTCACTAGAGCCGCAGAGAACGCAGAGAAAAGCTTTTGTTTTTTATTAAAAACGATATCTTTTATTTTTCGTGTTTTTCATGGTTAAATTGTTTTAGTTTTTCTCTGCGGCCTCTGCGGGCTCTGCGAGAAAATGTTTTTTTGTTTTTGCTTTTTGTTTTAAGCAATAAATAAAATGCTTTTCTTAGCGTCCTTTGCGTCTGTGCGGTTCAGCTTTTTTGTATTTTCTCACGCCCCTCCCACACGCTGAATTCTGGAACGTGGATCAAGATATTCACTGATACTCACAGAAAGCCAGTATAATGCAATAAATAAAAGTACTGAAAGCACAACAGGTGTCAGAATCCACCACCAGTAACCCAACAGAATTGCCTGCTTGCTTATTGCCCACTGCAGAGTTGTTCCAAGTGTCGGAATATCCATGTTAACCAAGCCGAGAATAGCCAGAGTAATTTCCAGCCCGATTGCCCATGACATGTTATTGATCAGTGTGGAAAACACTAAAGGCGTTGCATAGGGCATATATTCATTAAAAACAAGACGCAGTGTACCTGTTCCCGAAAGAACAGCAGTATATGTAAAATCACGTTCGCGCAATGTAAGAATTATGGATCTGATAACACGTGCATCCCAGGCCCAGCCGAAGAACGCCAGCAGCAGCCCCAGGGTTATAAGATTCATATATTCACGGATCAATAAAGCAAGCATAACGATTATCAGAAATAAAGGAATCACTAGAAGACTGTCACTCACAAACATTAAAAATGTATCTGTTTTACGCCCCCTGTAACCTGCAACCATACCTATGATAACAGCAATCAGGCGCGACACTGACCCTGCAATTACTGAAATAATCAGTGAGTTGCGCACTGAAAATGTGGCCTCCCAGAAAACATCCTGCCCCTTGGAATTGGTTCCCAGCAGATGCTTTAATGAGGGGGCTTCATCCTTTGGAGCAACATCCCACAGGGCCGGGTCATTTGGAGCGAATACAGAAAGGAGTGCCATTATAAGCAATACACACAGGACACAAAAACTGAATGCAAACCTGTAATCCCTGAAAAGATCTTTGAATAATTTTAAAAATTTCAAAATTTTATTTTCCCTGTGAATATCTGATCCTTGGATCCAATAGAGGATAGAGCAGATCAATAATAAGAATTCCGGAGGTAATAGCGATAATTGAAATCGCAATAATACCCATAATCAGATTATAGTCTCCGGCAATAATTGCATTGTAAAGCAATGTTCCTACCCCGGGATAGGAAAATACAATTTCAGTTATCAGAGCACCGCTGAAAATCTGGCCCAGGGACAAGGCCAGGTTTGTAAACTGAGGCAACATCGCGTTCCTGATCACATAGCGCCCGACAATCCTGCGCTCTTTAATACCACCTATCCTGGCATACTGCACAAAACTTTCCGCATTAACATTCTGGACAATCAGTTTCATTGTCTGGAAATTCGCTGCTCCGCCAAGAATTATAAGAGACAATGCAGGAAGAAAGGAATGCCACAGCATATCCATAATTGAATTCCAGGCAAAAGCCATCCCTGCGCCGAAACTGATTCCACCTGAAATAGGAAACAGTCTGAAAACGAACCCGAATAAAATGAGTAAAGCAAAGGCAAAAATGTAATAGGGCAAAGGCCGCACTATCATTGCAATTGTATCAAGGGCACGCGACCAGGGTTTACGTGAATAATAACCTGCCAGGCCTCCGATCAGGTTGCCGGCCCCCCAGGATATAATGGTCGTGCTTAATAACAGCCCTAAAGTCCACGGTAATGAGACAACGATCAAATCAATAACCGGTGTCGGGAACTGGAAAAAAGAGAGTCCGAAATCACCATGCAGCAAACGCTTCCAGAAAGCGCAGTATTGTTCGGGTAATGACCCGCCAAGCCCGTACATTTCGGTCAGGTCTTCGATGAATTCATCCATGGATGCGGGGTCCAGAAAGGAGCCCTGGGACCTGAGCTGGGTTATCGTTTTTTCGACAGGGTCTGAGGGAGAAAAACGAGGAATAAAAAAAACAGCAGTAATTCCGACAAAAATAACCAGGAAATACTGGATTAGCCGCGGAATGAGATATCGTTTTATGAATGACAAAAATACTGACTCCTCTGTATTCTATTTGCCCATCCAAAAACTATCGTTTTTGAATGGCAGCAGTCAGCCATCAGCGATCAGCTTTCAGCAAAAGGCTTTTAAAACAAAGATTTGGCTGACCGCTGATAGCTGACCGCTGAAAGCTCCATCCAGATATTTTTTCCTCTGGATGGGCACTACTTATTTTTTCACCTGCTCCAGCCTGGGCGTCACATACTTGAAATTACCCCAATGCACATAAGGCGGAGCATAAGGATTTTCGCTGCCCGGCCAGTTTGTCCAGTAGGTCTGATCCCAGGTAGCGAATCCTATATATCCGAATGTCGGGATACTGGGCATGTTTTCCACAAGTATTTTCAATCCTTTGATGCCTGATGATACTGTTTGGTCTTTATCAGTCGGATCTGAGTTTCGTAAATCCCTGATTACGGAATCAAGCTCTTCGGAAGACCAGCGGGATGTATGGCCCTGGGTAATGGTTCCAACAGGCTTGATGTACCCGGAATTATAGAAATCCAGTGATCGATACAGGTCTACACCTGCCCCCCATGGTTCCTGGGCAGGCCACTCACCGGAAACATCATATTCACCATTCTGTGTCAATGCTGTATAGTTATCCGACGGGAAATGTCTCACGTCAATGCCGAACTTTTTCCATTGCTGTGCTGCAGCAGCTCCGTTCTTGAAACTCAAATGAGACATATCCGACCTGGTTACTACCTCGAATTTCCAGGGTTTGCCATCAGGAAGCAGCCATTTGCCTTTTTCGTCTTTTTTAAAACCATTCTTCTCAAGCAGTTTTGCTGCGGCATCAGGAGCAAATTTATACCAGCCAATCCCGAATGCCTTCTCAACAGCAGCCGGATCCTCAGGCACTTTGTAGCCCCGTTTCTTTGCATATTCAAGAATACGTTTTGAAGCATCCGGATCATAGGGTTTGAATTTTTCGCCATTACCCAGATCAAGTGTAAAATCCCTAAGCCATGTCTGCATTGGGTTAATAAAGTCTTCCGGATAGGAACCAACCGAAGGAAGATGAACGGGACTCAACGTCGCAGTACTGTCAACAGCCTGGCTTTCATACTCCCCGATATTGATTGCAAGCAGCAATGCCCATCTGACATCCGGATTGTCAAAAGGAGGTCTTACAGTATTAAATGTCAACCCTGTTATACAGGGATCATTATTTACAACCCATGGAAATCCCTTTTGATATGCGCGAATTGATTCACTCTTCTTTAATGCTGCTTTCACCCCCTCAGCTGAAAGATCCGCAGCATCAAGATCATTTGTCAGTTGGGCAAGAATCTTCGCGCCTTCATTTGCAAACGCCTGGAATACAATATACCTGGGTTTTGGTTCACCGAATAAAATTCCCGTAGGACTCTTTTCCCAGTCAGCTCTTTTCTCCCATATTGTCCAGTATCCGTTCGGATCAAAACTGTGCAGCTTATATGGCCCTGTACCGACAAAAGGATTGAATTCAAACTTTACAGGATCTTCTACTTTTTCAAAAAGATGTTTAGGCATTATCCAGCAGCAGTCCCATCTGTCCAGGAATCTTGTATGAAAACGGGAATTTGACTGTTTCAGGTTGAACACAACAGTATATTCATCCGAAGCCGTAATAGATTTCACATTATCTGCAAAGAAAGAATGATCATTAAAACCTTTATACTTCATTAAAGTCTTTACTGTAAAAACAACATCATCAGAGGTAAATGGTTTGCCGTCTGCCCATGCTACACCTTTTCTTAAATGGATTGTTACTCTTTTAAAATCATCTGAGTAAACCGGGTCACCTGAAGCCAGTCCACTAATTATTTTACCTGTAGCAAAATCGACTGACCACAATGGTTCGTTGGCAAGGTTCTGCATACCGCGGTCACGCCATTTCCAGCCCACCCATTTATTAAAGTTACCCGGAGTTCCAATTCGTCCTGTCAGCGTACCTGCAATCAGAGTCTCATTTCTTGGCAGCTTTCCGAAAGTGCCCGGTGCCTGGCTTGAATTTCCGCAATTAATAAGCGGGATAATTATTAAAAGTAAAATAACTGCTTTGATAATTCTCATTTTCATTTCTTTTCTCCCTGTTAACTTGACGAGAAACCTATCATTATTGAATGGGTGTTGCAAGACCTTGTTGGTGATAAAAACCTTATTGATACAGGTGAAGAAAGGATGTCAGCAGAGCTGATACTCCGGGCTGCTGTTAACCTGTACCAATTCAGAGATCATGTCATAACCTGTGCGCTGGAATGATTTGTAGAGACATGTTTAAATCCCAATGTTGTTGACTTAGTGGCATAGCATTTTTCTTTGCCTTGCCACAGACCATCTGTTTATTTTTCTTTTAGTAAATCTTGGTTGAGATGGTCGTTTATTTGGAGACGGATA
>JASFHE010000340.1:0-7177 GCA_050123415.1 Desulfobacteraceae bacterium
TAGTGGTTTTGGACAGTTGCGGCTTGACCCCATTTCACCTTATGCTACAATAGGGGTAGTCATTCATAAAGATGCTGTTATGTTGCGGCTTGACCCCATTTCACCTTATGCTACAATAGAGTCAGTTGATCTTTCGAAGGTGTTTTTGTTGCGGCTTGACCCCATTTCACCTTATGCTACAATATATCCCCGCGTCATACCTGGAGACCTTGAGTTGCGGCTTGACCCCATTTCACCTTATGCTACAATCCGCAGATATGACATGGTTCCGGCATTAATGTTGCGGCTTGACCCCATTTCACCTTATGCTACAATTGATGTTCAATTACCTGTTATCAATTTCCTGTTGCGGCTTGACCCCATTTCACCTTATGCTACAATTAAGAAGATAACTGAGGGCAAAACCAAAAAGTTGCGGCTTGACCCCATTTCACCTTATGCTACAATAATTCTGAAATATCATCCTGAAGGGTCCGAGTTGCGGCTTGACCCCATTTCACCTTATGCTACAATTGATTTTATTTTTTGTGTACTGACATATTCGTTGCGGCTTGACCCCATTTCACCTTATGCTACAATATATTACGCTTTCTACAATGATAACTATGAGTTGCGGCTTGACCCCATTTCACCTTATGCTACAATTAGTTGTAGCTGCATATACTCAGCAATGGTGTTGCGGCTTGACCCCATTTCACCTTATGCTACAATTATATGGATCTGGCTTACTGCCAGGTAACAGTTGCGGCTTGACCCCATTTCACCTTATGCTACAATTGAAACGCATAATTTGCAGTTTTATTAACAAGTTATGCGTTTTTATTTAGCGCAAAATCAACTTTTCAATTAAAATAAACGAAGTTGCTGCTGCTTTTTTCCCCGTTTTTCGGGCAGCCCTCCCCTGAATGAAACGATCTTTTCATATTGTTTATCTGTAAAACATAAAATATCTACCTTCCCTCCGGAGGGTAAACCTTTCTTCACCTTGCCTATGATATTCTGCACATGCTCTTTCCCAGAAGAATATCTCATATAAATAGAAAGCTGGGACATCTCAAAGCCAAGATCCTTAAGATACTCTCTGAATTTGTTGGCGATTCTTCGGTTTCCCGGTGTATCAACCGGAAGATCAAACATTACAAGTAGCCACATTATTCTATATCCCGTCAATTCTGACATGATGCTTTGTAATAAAAGGGTGTTATTTTAAAAGAGATCGAAAGGTTTTGTTTTTTCTTCAGGTAAACCTGGGTGAGCGAGAATGCCAAATCCTGAATTACCGAATACACCGGCTGTATTCCATTACAGGTTTTCACATCAATATAGTAGGAACGCGCCAATATTTTTTTTGTATCTGCATTCAATTCAGAGGGTTTATTTACGTTTATTTGATACACTACCTGATCAACAATTGGACGGAATGGTTCTATGAGGTCATCAACAAGGCACATACTGTTTCTGAAGTTATGGTGATGGATTCCGAGTGACGGGTTTAGCCCCGCAAGCATTACAGCCCTTGCTGTTGCTGACCGCATGATGGTATATCCATAATTCAAAAGCTGATTAACACCATGCAGTTCCCTATTTCGTTTAAAAGTATTACCAAATAATATCTTCCAGTATATTCTTGACGCATGGGCTTCAACATTTTCAGGATCGCCGGATTTGACCCTTCGGCTCAACAACTTTATATCCGAGGAATCTTCCCCAATCATTTCAATAACTGAACTCTGGTTTATTATTTTGGCTGCTACAAGTTCCTGCCACAGCCTTTTCATCATGGGTTTACTTGCCTCTATCTGGGCCTTGAATCTTTTCACATGGGCATGATGTGTAGAAACGGGCCACATTACAGCTACGGGAAGATGTTTCGAGTTACATATAAAAAAAGGAACATTACGGTCGGCTAAAGCGACAAGAAGATTATTGCTGTAAGTTAAGCCATGTGCATTGGCCATTAACATACCAATATCATCAAGAGGTACCCTGCCGAGTTCATTGCCTCCGGATTTTACTACAAGAAAGCCTCTTTCCTTGCACAGATATCTTCCATCTTCAGCAATTTCAACTATGTTGGGAATCATTTTTTCTTTGCCACATATATTATTTCGCCAAGCTCATTAACATAAACCTGCTTTGCCGACTTTTTTTGCAGCTTCAATGCGCTGAATTCTTCCATCTTAAATGGGTCATCTTTGTTTTTGTGTCTCGTATCCGCATTCGCTATATAGTGATCAACCAAGATGATAGTTTTCCTTTTAGCTCTATTATTCAATTTTTGGACACGCATTATCCGCCTTGTGCCCTCATCATTTATTTCCAGAGTGTCGTCTCTGAATAACCGCATTATTTCAGAGTGACCGGAAGAAACATATTCAGGAATAAAACCCTCCTGATTTGCGTCAAAGGTTGAAATAATTTCCATCTGCCACTTTCCTTTGGAATCGGCATATATTACAGCATAGGCATTACTGTCGCCCTTAACTCCCTTGTATATCTTTCCATTTTTATCCCTGATGGGAATCAGCACTGTATCTTTATCTTCAATTATACGAATCCTGCAAATACCTGTCAGATCGGAAAATTCCTGAATCGCTTCATTAAAGGTTTTATCTGATTGCTCTACATATGCCTCTATTCTTTTTTTAATAGCCTTATCCCTGATTTTAATATCCTTCATGTTTTTAATAGACGTTATTGGTATTCTATGAACAGCTTTCGTATCTGTCTCGGATTTCATGCTGTAGGCAGTTTCATTATGCAGTTGTCCCTGAAGGCCATGGTCCACCTTATGAGAAACCACTATGCTGTCAGCCCTGTTCAAGATGTCCTTCATAAAATTTCTCCATGGTATATCAATATTGCTCAAAAAACGGGGAAGGTTCTTTTCTTTTTCATCAGCGGATTTTCGTGATATCCTGTTTAAAAGCCATCTGTCTGTTACCCCTACTACAGCGGCGTCTATGGCATGGTGAAAATGATCCTCCCTCTCTTTTTGCAGCCCCCATTTACCCCTCAGCAAAGCTGTTAATCTCCCCGGAGTAACCCACACTTCACCAGGGCAAATATGTGTCAGATACTCCCTTACAACCCGTGAAAGATACTGAGTATCCTGAAGCTGCCTGTCTATGAAGTCCCTTTCTTGGCTGTCATATCTCTCCATCGCCTTTTCACCAAAGCGCCATCGCTTGTTGGGCGGGAGATTTTTAGCCCTGCCTGTTATTGCTTCCCAATTCCACCCTGATAGAACACTGAATGCTTCACAGGGTGTCTTATTGCCTTTTAACCTGTTGGCCTTCCTTAAGCATACAATCCTGTTAGCGGCGCTATTATCAAGTGTCCGGCTGAATGGCAATATATGATCTATTTCGATCTCAGGGCCAAACAGCATTTCAATAGATATCTGATCTCCGGTATAAACGCATTTTCTGTCAACAGGATTATTTCCCAGTTCCTCCCAAAGCCTGAGCCTTAATAAATTCTCATGGTTCACGGGGAGCCCTAATTCTGTTAGATGCAATTTCCTCTTTTCATTGGCTTCCCTGTTTTGTTTTTGCTCTTTATTTATTTTGTCTCTGACCTTTTTGCTGTTTTTAAGGTCTCTTGCCATTTCAACAACAACCTGTTCAGGGTGCCCGTATTTTTTTATAATCGCATTCACAATCCTTCGGGTCTGGTTCAAACCTATATGAACCGTGGGGTTTGGAATTTTCCCATAACGTTTCTCAAGTTTATCAACTGTATTTCCTGTTCCTGGAATAACATGCCTTGAAAGCACCTCACCATAATAGGGCAGGCGGTCAAGCCTTTCATTATTCTCGAAAAATGAATGATGATTGTAACCAGCCCTTATTACCGCCTTGTCATAGGTCGTAACCTCTTTTTCCATTTCATGTATAATTTTTCCCATGGCCTTGAGGCCTAATTTTGAATATCCCACCGGCAAAAATGCATTTACCACTGATTCAGCCTTTTCCATGTTAAGACTATGTGAGTTCATTAACCAATCTATAAGCTCACTGTCATCTTCCGGGTCTGTGTATAATATCCTTTCAATAATATTGGCCTGATCTTCAAGGGAAAAATCATACCACCCCGAGCCAAACCTTTCTTTCCCTGACATAGCACCACCTGTCTTATCTCCCTCTAATTTGTCTTTATTATTAGATTCAAAATTAAATTGATAATTGCGGCCGATGTGAATCAGTTTTTTCATTGTGGTAAATCTTAAAGTTTGCTTTGTAAGAAGTTCATCAAACAGGATGTTTCTTTCTTCAATGTGCAGTGGCCTGTCCGAATGGTCAGGGGAAATTATCCGCAGATTTGACAAATCCTGATATATCCTGAAACGCTGAAACAATGGGTGTGCTCTTGGAGCCCTGTATTCATCCGGTTCAAATAAACATTTTCCCGGTTTGACCGGTTTCAATGGCCTTTGAAAAAAAATGACATCATATATTCTTTCATATTGTTCACGGGTAAGGTTTTTATGGAAAGCTGATTGTTTTTTCCAGAGTATATCCAATTCTTCAGCAAGCATCTCCCTGTGGGGATAAAATTCGTAGCCGTCTGCAGTCAGTCGGGACCTCACAGGTTTTTTCTCTATGTGCCTTTTATATAAAAATTCTCCGATAGTACGGCAGTTGGAATTTTTAAGTATTTCCCTGAGGTTTCTTATGGCTGACTCTATTTTACCCTGTTCTTTATCCTTATCAGGTTTGTCAACCTTACGATTACTCAAAAAACCTCTGCGTTGATTCAGGTGGAATATGGCTCTTCCAAGTTCATACCGTGAAAGCTCATCATCTAATCCCTTTGCCCGAAGTGCGTAGGGGTCAAGGCTTTCCAGCTTTTTTCTTTCAGGTTCATCCTTTGGCATGATATCAATATCGATCAAAACTTCCATTAATTGGCTTCTTCTTTTTAAATAACTGTCTCTCCTTTTTCTCGCCTGTTTTGCTTCCCTTCTTTCGGCGGCATTGGATGTGTCTGGTGACTTGGCCTTCATACCACTTGAAAAAATACGCACACCCATGTCTTGCACGGAACATGGTCTGTTTTCGTTGTTTAATTCAAGGACACACCAGCCAATAGAGTTAGTGCCTATATCAAGACCAAGCCTGTATTTTTCCACTATTCCATACCTCCAAAACTTTAGAAAAAATTTCTTGAAACAAAACCATTTATATGAGATATCTAAAAAACCGTTGTAGCATACGGTGAAATGGGGCCTTTCCGTTAACAAGCTGAAAGAGCACCAATAAGGCAGGCGCCAGCCTGCCTTTCCTTTATAGTAGAGAACTGCATCCTCCCTGTTAAATAGTTAACCCCTCAGAAAAGACTGTCAGATTCGTGCTTTTATATTTCTTTCTGTATCTGGTTCTTCCAAATCTTAGAATTTTATTGCCTTTCTTCATTTTAAACATTTTGGCAGTTTTAGTCTCATCAAGAATTTTTTGTAGTTTTAAATTGGTTTCAGCAAGTTCAGACTTTAATACTTTGTTATATCGATTTTAAATATATATTTTTTGTTAAGGTATTGAATTAACTGTTACTACTTTTGACTTTTTATATCAAGGAAAATTAATAATTCGACACAAGGCTAAACCATCAATATTACGAGGATTGTTCAATCATTAGCACCTTATGCGATGTTCTTATGGTTTAGTTTGGCTAAAAATCCATAGTTCCCAATGAACACTCCGGCATGAATCAGCAAACCAGCAATCTTTAGCCTTAAAGATTTGCGGGTTTTAAAAAAAGTAGGAGTGCTGTCAAAATTAGGATATCTGCTATGTATCCCAGGTTTCTGGGGGGCACCAAATGTTGTGATATTCCCACCTGATATGCAGAATACTCAATATATTTTATCTGAAATGTATTGAGTTCCGCCCTTTTTAACCCTGTAACTCCCTGATTTCCCGTTCCAAGCTTATACAAAAACTCAATAGAAAACTTTAAAGGAGGTATTTTTATGGAAAAATCCAAAGTTATTACTCTGTCTATCCGGGGAAAGCTAAGAAAAAAACACGGACCAAAAAGATCCGGAACGTTGACTGCATAAAGTATTTCACCGAACAACAGATCAAAGCATTAAGAAGAACTGTAAGGGACCAAGCCATTCTGGACAGGAAAAAAGGTAAGATTACCGGAATCCGGGAATGGATGGTCATCGACCTTTTAACATGCACTGGTCTCATAGTGCGTTGAGTAGTGCGGGACAATCCTTTGATAATAAAAGAATTTTTGAGAATCAACAATATCAAGGTGATTAATGCCTGAAAGCAAAATGATCGGTAAAGAAAATTATTGTATTTTTAATTGATATTCCAGATGAGAAGAAAGCATTGGGGTTTGTCCCTGATTAAATAAATGAAAAGTATGTTTAATAGGGTAAACCTTGACAAGTGACAGAATTAAATAATTTATGCGTGAAAAAGATCGACTATAATTATATCTTGTTACAGTAATTAAAACATGGCGATGTGAAATAACTGACATTGTGACGCGGAGCGTCGGAAGACGACGTTCCCACAGGACCGTGGGAACGAGGAGATGAAGTAAAAGCAGTAAAACCTAACAGCTTATAGCCTAAATTTCTTCAGCCTGTTTTCTCTGTCTGTTTCATTTTTTCCGTCCCACAATGACATTCCTGCACGTAACACCCAGTATCTTTTTCTTCTGCATTGACGAAACGACTCCACCCTGAAATCTCTCGGATGACATTGGTGCCTGCATAACATGAGAAACAGCCCACCCTGCCTTTCTCATTAAATTACCGTAATCTATTATAAGGATGGCCGCTTCCTCATTCTCCTCAAGTGCAGGAGTACCCTGGAAGTCTCTCCAGTCCGCGATTAGCATCGCAAGCCTTGTGCCTTTTTTACTGTTCTCAAAAGCCAACCTAAAAAACGCTTCCAGGAAGTCCATATACTCTTCCCGCGTAAGATTTGAAATGCTGTCTTCTTCATACTCCTTTGCCTTTTTGTTGAAATAGGGCGGGTCAAATATGATAAGGTCAGGCTTTGTCTTTCCGTTGACAGGCCATTTGAGATCATCCTTGTCCCAGAAATAATGTTCTATCTCCGGCCTGCCATCCGGTCTGTTAACCATATCAAAACTCCAGCATCGTCGGTTGAATGCCAGGCATGTGTCAGCCACTACCCCGCCGCCGGCC
>JASFHE010000341.1:0-7173 GCA_050123415.1 Desulfobacteraceae bacterium
ATGGCCTCCTTCTCTTGCTTTGGGGTAAAGCTTAAGAAGGCCATACCTCCTTTTTCTCTTTCTTTCAAGATAATTTCTACTTATTTTACATTTTTGCAAGTGCCTCATTATTTCATTACTCTTTGTAAATGATTTTCTTTTATATACAACAGGGCTTCATCTGCTGTAATTTTTTCGAGATTGAATATAGAGCTCTTCTCTAAACGCCGGTGTTAAATATTGGGCACCGTACCGGTGGAAATAAGAAGGTTTTTCGGGATTACAATACTTATCGGCATATTTTCCGGCGATAGCTCTCTGTTCTTCATCCGATGTTGTTTTCGGATCAAAATCATCGGGAACAACACCGACCAGGATTTTATCACCATATAGATCGTAAATTTTTTCAAAGTCATTTATTGTCTGACCGCCCCATGCATCCCATCCTGCTTCAATCATGTTCGGAATTTGTTTTGACAGCTGGCCGCAGCTATGGAATTCTGCAAATTTGCCTTTGGAATGAATGAAATCAGTTACTTTTTTCATTGCAGGGACAATCATTTCGGCTGCTGTGGCAGGAGAGAAAAAGGTTTCTTTTTGAGCACCCCAGTCGTCATGAAAATAAAATCCGTCTATATTCTCATAATACTTCAGGTAGCAGCCGAATATCTTAATATACAGGTCAGCCAGTTTTTCAAACAGAGCCTTGACTGCATTCATTTGTTCATCATCAATCATTGCCATGATTGCCGGTTCAAACTCCATAAAAGAAACGAGCCTTTCAAAGAAACCGGTCTGGAACCAGACAATATTGAAATATTCGGGCGTTAAATGGGTATTGTTATTTTCCTTTGCACTGTCTTCCCATGCCCAGCTGTCCACATCAGGCCATTGAAGATTGTCATACCATTCGTTTGCGTCATCCATAAACGCTTTACCGGGCCTGACCATTGAACCTCCGGCTACCGGAACATATTCCCAGTCGATGCCGAACATATCTTTCCCTCCGCCATCATTGGGATCATACTGTCCGGCTTCATACACAAAAGCCCGTGCAACATTATCCGGAATGATTCGTGGGGTAAATATTTTACTTTCTATATCGACTGTCTGCCAGATTGGCTTTCTATTATATGTTGCAATTACTCCTTCCCTGGGGGTAGCCGGATAATCATATATTTTAACCGCCGGCATTCTGGGGCTTTCGGGTATTTCATCTACTACTTTCAATTCCTTCGGATCAAATTCTGGTATTTTCATTTCTTTAAATTCCTTAAAACTCAGGAGGCTTTTTATTATAAGTTATTATTACGATGTCGGTGATCTTAAACAAAGTAAACAATCCGGAAGAGCTTATGAAGCCTCTATTTCTTTTGTCCTTGAATAGTTAAATGTTGAAATATAGTCATAAAAAATAATGGGCTTTGTTACCTTTTTAAAGATAAGCGGGCAATGATACAGACCGGCTTTTACATATACCGATGTATATGATGTAAAAACATGAGTTTGAAAATGTTTCCCGTCTTCACTCAGTGTCAGCTCCACTTCGCCGCCGAGATCAAGCATATTGGTTGGATCTCCGCTTAGAAAGACCAGATACTGGTCGAAGTCATGACAATGTGTTTTGTATTCATCTGTATAGGGTTGTGTCACACATTTCCAATACATATGAAAACCCATTCCTCCGAATTCATCATCACTTTTTAACATCGGTATGGGTGCAGTAACCTCACTGTGACGTGTTCGGTGTGTGTGGTTGATGCGAATATATTTGTCGGTAATTTTAGCAGTCATCGTGATTCTCCCTGAAGTATTATTTTCCTTTAAAGTCGATTTCGTATAGCCCGCTGTTAACTACTGTAAAGTGAAAAATAGGCTGGTTAACCTTTAAAAGCCTGAGGGGGCAGTGCGCCATTCCGCCCGGGACAAATATCATACAGCTTTTTGTTAAGATGAATTTTTCATCCTCAATCCAGAATTCAATTTCGAATTTCAGATCATATGGATTTTCATGATCCGGGCTGAAAAATCCGATGATCTCATCGGCATCGTGTGTATGCGGTTCAGGCGCGTAATCCAATGGCTTCAGATACCATGAGACATTCATCTGGAAAGCATCCTCTCATACATTTTCATCCATCCATAAAACCCTTTTGGCAAATTTGGCATACTGTGCCGCTTTTTCAGGTCCGAAATCAGGCGCTTTTAAGTCGGTTATTATATATTTTCCATACTTGGACTCTGACATAGTAATTCCCTCCAGTTTTTTAGTTTAATTATTAACCATTATAAAAATTATATCCTGATACATTAACGTATCCCGTATCGCATTACCTCATGGAGATACGATATCTGTTGGCTTCTTTAATTAATCCTGCAGAATGCAAGAGTTGTTTTCTTTCTGAAATATATTGACTATATATATAATTTATATATAAATGAACAATGCTATTTATTCAAGCAAAATTAAAACATTTTTTTACAGGCTTCGGGAGTACTTGTATTCGGAGGGACAGGTTTGTTATAACGTCAATAAATTCAGATATATTTTTATAAACAGGAAATCATAAATATGGATGATAAAAAACTTCCGGGTTCTCTTGTACACAGTTATGGGCTCGCCCATACTACCTTTAATATAATGATGTACCTGGCAGTAAACTACTATACGTTCTTTCTCACTGATGTAGCTTTAATTGCTGCGGGGCATCTGGCTGTACTGATGTTTATAACCCACATAGTGGATGCAGTATCCATCCCCATAGGCGGCTCAATAATACAGAAAACCCAGTTTAAATGGGGACAGTTCCGGTCATGGCTTCTGTTTATGCCTGTTTTCACCTTTGTATTTTTTACTCTTACCTTTTCTCATATCCCCTCCTTAAGCTACTGGATGAAAATTTACTTTCTGGGCTCAGCATATGTGCTTTCTCATGTTTGTTTGAACTTTGCCTATAATGCCCAGCTGGGTCTGATATCGGTATTAACCCGTAATATTCAGGACAGGGCAATCCTCTCAGCAAGGAATATGCAATATGGCTACCTTGCTCAGGTTTTATTCAGCCTGGCCGCCATCCCGACACTCAATTATTTCAGGGCTGCTTACGGCGAATCACCCGGATTTTTCTTCACAGTACTAATACTTGCTACAATTCAGGTGCTGGGATACTGGAATCTTTTTATACGTACAAAAAAATATGACTCCTATGATCCTGACAAAAAACTTAAATCAGCATATGATCTTCCATGGTTTGAACTGATCAGACAGCTGCTGGGGAACAGGCAGCTGATGATTCTAATGGTATCGGATACTGTCAGAGATGTGGGTTTATTCGGACTGGCTTCGGTCGCTGGCTATTATTTCAAGTATGTTACAGGAGACGATTCCTGGATGAAGCAGTATACCTTTTTTGTGGCCGGAACAACATTTATTGCCACGCTTGTCGGCCCGTACATTATTAATAGAGTAGGCAGAAAACAGATAAGCATATATACGGCTTTTACAGAGGTTATTGGATATCTCATACTGCGCTGCTTCGGTTCGTCAGGACCTGTAACCTATGCAACAATTATCTCTATTACTAATTTTCTCGTTGGGCTTGCTGCTCCTGTAAGGCAGGCAATGTATATGGATTCTGCAGATTATGGCTATTATAAAACCGGAAAGAATGTCAGTGCCCTGATAATGTCCATGTTCACAATGCCTGTGAAAATCGGTATTGCCATAGCCCTTACAATCATACCCTTTTATCTGGATAAGGTAGGGTATACACCTGATATGGAAGCAACACCCGAGTTTGTAACTCAACTTATGAACCTCATCGCCTTTATGCCTGCAATCTGCTACCTTATAGCCGGAGTTATAATGATTTTTTATGACCTTACAGAAGATAAAGTAGCCTTTTATACGGATGCGAATGCTAAAAAACGTGCAGAAGCTGCCACCGGTTAAAAGCAGTAACTCCATATAAAATAACTCTTTTAATGGGGATATTTTCCGGAGAATAAGCAACAAATAAAAATCCTTTGAGGAGGCATCATGAATATTAGAAATATTCTGCTGAGTATGTTTATAATTGGGTCTCTCACGATCTCCGGCTGCTTTACGGCCGGAACTATTAAACCGGGCAATAAGTGCGGCAGGGAATGTCTGATCAACACCCTGGACAGTTTTCTCCTGGCAGTAGCCGAACATGATCCATCCCATGCACCGCTTGCTCCCGATTACAGGGGAACAGAGAACGCGGTAGATGTGAGGGCAGGTGATGGTCTATGGAAAAGTCTCACCGGGCTGGGTGATGTGCAGCGAAGGTACGCTGATCCGGCCTCAGGACAGGTTGGTTATATCGGATTCATCAAGGAAAAAGGCAAAAATCTTGCCATTGCCTCAGTACGTCTCAGGATTGAAAAACGCATGATAACGGAATCCGAATGGATAATAGCCAGGAAGGGAATGGCCCTGTACAATCCCGAGGGGTTTGCAATGAATCCGCCACCGGAAACCAATAATCCGGATACCTCATTTCCTGATCGTGCAGACGCCATAAGTATAGCAAACAGCTATTTTAACGGCATTGACAAATCTGACGGAAACCTTGTTATTGCAGATCCGGAGTGTTACCGCATAGAAAACGGGTCGGCCACTGTCGGCCGTAAACCTGAATGGCCCGCCCGCAGCCTGGATCATAGTACCCCGGGAGACGGTATCACAGGCCCTATGAGTCATCTTCCTGACAGCCGTTGTACTACGGGCTTTGATAATCTTAAAAATGTAACAGAAGACGTGATAAACCGCCGTTTTTTTATTGATAAAGAAGCAGGCATGGTCTGGGCAAATGCCATTTTTAAGAGGGTTGAAGGAGCAAAGACAAGTAAAGGAGACATTTTACCATGGCTCTATTTTAATGAAAATTTTTTCATCAAGGATGGTCACATACGAGGTATATATGCGATTATGGATTACCTGCCGCCTGAGATAAAAAGCTCAGGATGGCCGGATAGAGGCCAGCACTAGAGAAGTGCAAAGCTGAAACAGTACATCTCCTGGAGTAAATATAAAATGAAAAAGTTAAATATTCATACTGGGTTTTTAATAGTTTTTGGGTTTTTATTTTTTGCATGTTCATCATCATTGCATTCATCTTCTGTTAACCATGACAGAGCAGGACTGCTAAGATTGATGGATCAATATCTTGCTTCCCTCGCAGATAATGATCTGTCAGAGGTTCCTTTATCAGATGATGTAATGCTTGTAGAAAATCTTCAGAAGACACCCATAGGAGAAGGACTATGGAAAACCGCTACAGGAGGGCCGACAGATTTTAAAATATTCGTCGCAGATCCTGTCGCACGGGAAGTCGCTTTTATGGGCGTTATAGAAGAGAAAGGAAAACCGGTAATAGCAGCAATCAGACTGCATGTTATGAATAATAAAATAAAGGAAATCGATCACCTGGTGGTTCACGCCAAAGATGATAAGCCATTGGATCCAAACATGGAGAGGGTACGACCGGCGCTGCTGAAAAACCTTCCTGAAAATGAAAGTTCTCCACGGGAGCGTATGCGGGAGATAGCAAATTCCTATTACGAGGCTGTTGTTAATGGCAATGGAGATCTTGCTCCGTTTGCGGATGAATGTGAACGAAGGGAAAATGGCTTTATAACAGCCAACAATCAGACAATAGAAGTAAGCAAAGTGGAAGAGAGCGGATTCCCTCCATTTGCTGCGATGAAATGCGGAGAACAACTCAACACAGGAATTATGGGGTATATAACTGCCATGACAGACAGGCGTATTCTCGCAATAGACGAGGAAAAAGGCCTTGTCTTTGCTTTTTCAATCATCCGTCATAATGGCGAACCAAAAGTATTAAAGATAACCGGGGTCCCCGGGATAACCGAAAGGCCCAACAAGTGGGGGCCGTTCGACACAATTGCCGCTCATATCTTTAAAATCCGCAATGGCAGGATTTACGAGATTGAAGCCATGGGATATCGTGAAGAGCATGGTGTAACAAATGGCTGGAAGTAGCTTCTAGCATCCTAAAGCGTTTTTCCCCGGAAAGCTAAAGGGGCAAGTCAGTCACAATACTGGTTAAACGACCGACCTGCTTTTTTTGGTAATAATGCAGGTATGGCATCCAAAAGTATCGAGTCCGCAAATATACGCAACATGTCTCTCCGACCAGTTACTATTGAAAATCGGAATATAGGCTTTTTCATTTTCGCCCTTTAAATAAAAATCTTTTAAGCTGTTACTGTTATTTCTTCGAGTGTAAAATTCATTTTCATTATCCTGGTTTTCGCCTTTCAAATCCTCCGCTCCTACTGTTGCTGTGCATGTAAGCGACACCGCCACGACAAGTAAATACTTAAAAATGATTTTTAATAGAATAATCCTCCCTGATTTTATCATTTTACCCTCCTTAATAGTTAACAAACTTGAATTTGCCGATATCGTTTTTTGATGATCGGACCACCTCTTGTTACACAAGTGATATTTATTAAGACGCTGCAGTCATATAATACCTCAGATAAAGTGATATGCTTTATCGGGCAAAGCAGGGTAAATAGTCCATATCTCGTGCTGACTGATTAGTTTGGAAATATGAACACATTCATGATGAATTAATACTTACTGCAAACCAATGTCTCCGGCTTTTTCAGGTGTCATGACCCCGCGTTTGATTAATTTACTCGAAAGCCGTTCACAAAAATCACAATCTATACATTCCCGATCGCATGAAGTGACTTTTTCGAAAAATCCAACATCATCCAGGCTGTTATTATCGAGGTGTATCAGAGAAGACATTCCGTATGAATAAAAGTTACCCGCCATTAGTTCGAGAAGGTCACCGTTCCAGGACTGGTGCATATATGCTTCAAGGGATCGGAGGAGCATTCTCATGGAACTGGTTCTTCCCACAAGTTTAAAAAAATCAGTAATCTCTCCATATCGATCAAGATCTTCAGGACGTATCCATCCTGATTTACCCCAAGTTTACCATCAGGCGGACAAAAAACTAATAAAAAAGAGCAAATTGTGACTCGAAATGCTTATAACCTATTGATATCATTAGAAGGAGGTTTTTAAACACTGAATGTAGTGCCCCATAGATTGAAATATATACTTGACAGGCTATTGAGTTTTGATAATATAGAACGATGTTTATCAGAGAGATAAAAAATCCAAAT
>JASFHE010000342.1:0-7130 GCA_050123415.1 Desulfobacteraceae bacterium
CATGCACTGCTCTGCGATCTTTATTGTATTGGTTATTGAATCAGGGGCATGGGGAAACTGGTCAATCATGGACCGGGCTGAATTGAAAAAATTGTGTTCTCTGCAGTAATCGTCTTTTTTGAGCCTAGAAAGCTTGCTGTTAAGATTAACCGCCCGTAGCACCCTGTGAAGCTCAAACTGGTCTTTTCCGGTTAAAAACACCCTGTTGGTGGCAACAGGCGGTATCCTGCTGTCACGCGAAAATGCAAGGCATTTCTGCATATTGTATCCAGGAGACATCTCCACATATATATCGCTGCTTGAATCACGCTTTAACACTTTAAGCAGCCTGAAATCATCGGACAGTACAATCAGTCCCTTCCGGTGTGCCCGAAGAAAATCAATAAGCTCAAAATCTTTATGACATTTCCTGGCTGAAATGGTCCTGCAAAGGTTTGAGTACCCTTCCCTGTCCTTTACAAGAAGAACGGCCCTGCTGTTATCCGTTGTGATCTCGCTCCCAACAATGGGCCTGATTCCCATCTCTCTTGCGGTTTCAAGATAAAAAATAAGCCCATAGAGGCTGTTTGTATCAGTAAGGGCAAAGGTATTCATACCCATATTAATGGCCGACCGGCAAAGCGCTTCAATGGAGCCTGTGCCCCAGCCTTTGGAAAAGGAGGAATGGACGTTGAGGTGGATGAAAGATATAGCATTATTCATTGTAAACTAAATAAAATTAAGGGTTATATAAAAGGCACAAGGCTCAAGGCACAGGGCGCAAGGGAAAACATAAAACTAAAAATCTTAAATAATCATTTTAATTTTAAAGAGTTAAGCTAATTAAACAATCCTATACATTATATATTTTCGGATGTGATCAATCTGTTTTCAGGGTTTGTTCTTAAATAGTTAAAAATCCTTTGTCCCTGCGCCTTATGCCTTGAGCCTTGCGCCTGCGTCGAGCAAGCAGCTCTCGCCCCGCCCCATATCCAATAATCCCATCTTCCTCCCCGTATTTCGCCCTTATCCTGTCCATAGCAACAGATACGTCATTCCTTTTAAGAATCTCAGGACGCGGCTTTGAAAATAATAAAAGCTGACCCGATGCTTTTGAGAGATCGGTAAACCTGACCCGCATAAATCTCACTCCGCATCTTCGATCACAGGTATTAAAAAACAGTTTTCTAATAACAGGGTAAAGCTCGCTCTCCCAGTAGCCCTGGGTGGATAGCGGGACACTTCGTGTATTCTCCATCTGGTCGGAATACCTTATCAGAATGCCTGCCCTCTTGGGATATATCCCCCTCTTCCTGAGCTTTCGAGCGCATTTTTCCACAAGGCTGTATAACTCACCCAGGAGCCTCTCATCATCATTAATGTCCCTGTCAAGGGTGACTGACTCACTTACTTCAGGCTCTGATGACGGAGGAAGTACAGGGGTGGGGTCAATCCCTATTGATCTCTGGTGGATCACCCATGCCTGTTTTTTAAATATCAGCCTTAAATTCCCGGAATCCATTTCGGCTATTTCCCTGACAAGAGTGATATTAAGTTCTTCCAGGAGAGTTCGTTTACGAACATGCCCTATACCCGGGAGATAATCCATCTTAAGGGGCGCCATAAATGATGATTCCCGGCCATGATCAACATCCATTATTTCCCCTGAAGGTAAAAGCCTTGAAGCAATGCTTGATACCATCTTGTTGCCAGCCACGCCCACAGCACCGGAAAGGGACAAACTGGCATTTATGTCACGACTTATACGCCATGCTGCATCCTTTGCCCTGCCCCACAAACGCTGTGTACCCGTAACATCAAGATATACATGGCCCGGTTTTGACGGCTCCCATACAGGTGTATATTCAGCTACAGCACGGGTAAGAAGCATGGAACCTCTTTCCACCAAGCCGGGATTGGGAGGCAGGACGGTCAGTTCCGGGCAAAACCTCAAGGCCTTCCCTATGGGCATCCCTTTAAATATCCCTTCCCTCCTGGCCTCTAACGACACTGCAAGGATCAGGGCACGGTCAGACTGTGGAGGTGCTATAACAACAGGCCTGTCCCTTAACCCGGGCTGATTAAGCCGCTCCAGGGTTATGGGGAATGTGGGAATGTGGAGGTGGATGATGTTGCGGTCCAAGGAATAAACTCCGACAAAAACAATGTTGAATAAGCTGTCAGCGATCAGCTTTCAGCCTTCAGCTTTTTTATAAAAGATGTGAGCATCTGTTTTATTTCGGAGATATCATCAACAAGAATACTGAAGGTATGTGTTTCGATTAAATTCAAATCATGTGAAAGCAGAAAGTGGTATTCCAGTTCACTTGCTGATCCCATAGATATTTGTAAGAACCTGGCAAAGTCAGCATCTCCACTTCGTCCACAACCTTCGGCTATGTTAGCAGGTATTGATGAAGATGAACGTCTGATTTGGCTCGTCAGTCCATACAATTCTTCTTTTGGAAATTTGCGAGTTATTTTATAAACGCGTAAAGTGAGATTATGAGCCTTCTGCCATACTTTTAATTTTTTAAAATCCTTCATATAAAAAAACCTCCTTTCGATATAATTAAAACGAATATTATAGTTTAAAGCTGAGAGCTGATGGCTGAAAGCTGACCGCTTTCATCTATAAAACCTCAAAACCCCAACCACCTTGCCTTCTATACGTAAATCTCCCTTTTCCACATATATGGATTCCATTCCTTCATGGGCGGGCCTGAGTTCTACATGTTTACCGGTTTTATAATATTTTTTTACAGTCGCTTCGTTACCTATAAGTGCAACTACTGTTTCGCCCGTTTCTGCCCATGACTGTTTTCGTACCACTACAAAATCGCCATCCATTATACCCTCTTCCTTCATGGAAAACCCGCGCACCTCCAGGACAAAATGATCGCCGCTGCCTATCATGGATGGCGGGACCTCGATAACATCATAATTTTCAATGGCCTCTATAGGTTCTCCGCCGGCAACCTTTCCTAAAAGTGGAAACTCAAAACGCTTTGTTTCAACTGGACTTAACACCTCAATAGATCGTTTTTTGTTTTTGTCAGGAAGGCGTATATAACCCTTTTTTTCCAGTAGTTTCAGGTAGGTTGTTACCGTGTTGTAGGAATTGAACCCGAAACGGGAGCATATTTCATCAAAGCTGGGTGACTGCCCCCATTCATTAATATAATCGGATAGATACGTGAGAAAATCCTTTTGTTTTTCTGTCAGCTTCATCTTCTTACTCCTGTCTTTGCCCTAAAGTTTCAGGTATTGCACCATTTCTTTCAGTTAAACTTACAGTAAATAAGGCTACTGTAAAATTAACTGTAAGTCAAGCACTAAAATACATAAGTAATATAACTTGTGCCCATCCAGAAAGAGACAATTTCTGGATGGAGCTTTCAGCGGTCAGCTATCAGCCGTCAGCTAAGTCTTTATTTTAAAAGCCTTTTGCTGAAAGAATAGACGGCATTTCTTCAGGGTTGTACACCCTTGATAGAACGCGCAGGAAATTTGGAATAATCCATGAGGGAATATTCGGTGAAAAAATCGCGCATACATGTCTTGACCAGGAATGGCTGAAAAACGCCGGACGGCATTTTTTATTTACATGCAATATTGAAGAGTCAGACAAAAAATATGGTCCAAGGGGGTACAGATATGTCATGATGAATGCAGGCAAAGTCGGCCAACTACTTTATCTTATATCCAACTTCACTAAATCTTGGATGCTGTGGCATAGGTGCATTTTATGATGATGAGACAATAGATCTGCTTTGTGATGATGGAGGCGTACGCCTGCTTTATCTGGTTGCGATCGGGATTACAAAATCCTGATAGATTATTTAATAATCCTTAATATATTGAAAGGTTACTAAAGATGTTTTCAAATCAGCTTTACATCATGATCACTCAGTTTTTCAGCCGGTCAAGCTCATTTCTTACTGCCCTACCGATGCGTTCCATCAGGTATGGTTTTCTAATGTACTCCCCTGCCCCTAACCTTTGAGCCTCTTTTACTCTTTTGCCCTCTGAGTATCCGCTGGCTATTATCGCCTTTTGCCCCGGACATACATTAAGTATCTGCCTGTATGTTTCCAGGCCGTCTATCCCCGGTGTCATAATCATATCAAGTACAAGGAGATCAACAGGATTATCTCTTATATATTCAACAGCCGATTCACCTGATGAAACAGATGCCACTTTATAATTCAATTTTGAAAGCAGGCATTCGGCAATAACACGCTGTTCTTCCATATCGTCAATAACAAGTATCTTTTCACCTTTTCCAAGGTACTTATCTTTAGAGTTGTTGAGTTCAGCCGCTTCAGGAAGCACTCGTGTTACCGGGAGATATAGCTGAAAGGTTGTTCCCCTGTCTTCCCGGCTCTCAATGTCAATATACCCGTTATGATCCTTGATTGTACCCCATACTACGGCCATGCCCAGCCCTGTCCCGCTTTTCCCCATCTTCTTCTTTGTATAAAAAGGTTCAAATATCCGCTCTTTATCTTCCTCGGACATGCCGATGCCGGTATCAGAAACCTTCAAGACTACATAATCACCTTCATTAACCCGGTCATATCCTTTTAAAGACTCATCTATATACATATTACAGGTTGAGATACTTATTTTACCACCCTCGGGCATAGCCTCTGCGGCATTGGAAACAAGGTTCATGACGGTTTTCGAAAGATGTACAATTGATCCCATGATATTAAGGATTTCAGCTTCAAGAGATACATGCACTTTTACATCGGGATTATACAATATGATCCTTTGGTGCTCCGGGCTCTTCAGGTATTCTTCTATAATTTTATTGAGATTCACTGTTTCCATTGTAGACACTCCTCTTCTGGCAAGTGTCAACAGGTCCTGGACAATTGCAGCAGCCTTTTCCCCTGATTTTTGAATTGTTAAAATAGGCTTCCGGAGGTGACTGTCTTCAGGGATGTCCAGTAACAGCAATTCAGGATAACTCACAAGCCCTGCAAGTATATTATTCAGGTCATGGGCAACACCGCCTGCAAGTGTCCCTATTGCCTCCATTTTCATTGCCCTTTGCAGTTGCTGTTCAAGTTCTTTCTTTTCTTTTTCTGCTTTCTTGCGATCTGTAATGTCAAAAAAAGTCTCAAGCAGAACTCTCTTTTTTTCGATAACTATTGGAATCACGCTTTTTAATACAGGTATTTTTCTCCCATCTCTTGATATAACAAACCTTTCACTTCGGTCTATATTTTCATTACGATCAAGTATAGGACAATGCCCTTCTTCAGCAGGACACATGATGTCATGGCAACGCAATCCAAGGATCTCAGCTTCATTGTTATATCCCATTATTTTTAGAGCCGCATTATTGATAGTGATAATTTTCTTATCTTCTCCCACTATAACCACCCCGAAAGGCATGGAACTAAGTATTACCTGCAATGTTTCCTTTGACTGAATTACACTTTCTTCTATTTTTTTATGTTCGGAATACTCAATTCTATCTTCATTTAAAAAGGAATCTTTTGGTTTTTCGGAGATAAGGATAGCCTCCTTTATCCGCCTGTAAAACGGAGTTGTTACCTTTCTGCTGATATATAAAGATACAAGAATTGTGAAGATCAAAAAGGATATTCCAAAAACTGCCAGATTAATAATAAAATTTTTCTTTTTAGTGTTGAAAGGAACAGAAGAAACCTCGAAGTAGTATTGTGGAAACTTTTTTACTGGAACCAGACTTTCACCTCTTCTCAGGACTATGTCAGGATCGCCAGAGGCAACAATCTGACCGCCGGAATTTTCCAGGGCTGATTCACCTGTCTGCTGATCAACAAGGCCCCCATCCTTTATTCCAAACAGCGTTGAAAAATGGTGGCTCTTCAGACGTTGCCACAACCTTGCATCCTGGTTAATATTATACAAAAGAAATGCTGTGCCATAATGAACATCTTTATCTGCAACAGGGGTGTATATCATCCTGGACAGGCTGCTGTCAGAAATTCCGGCTGGGATATCATCTCCCTGTCCTTTCTTACGATTTATCTCGATCAAATGTTTTCTGACCTTCTTATATGCTTCAGGTAATTCAGGCACAAAACTTTTATTCTCTTTTGCAAATACAGTCATGAAAGCGCCATTATCATAACTATAATTTGAACTTATCACTGAACTCAGCTCGTTCATATTATTTTTAACAAGGCAATTCTTGAGTTTATCATTCACACCCATTTCCATTAGTTTTGCTTCAAGATTGTCGAATCTATCCTGAAGAAGCATGCCAAGCTCTGCCTGCTGCGTCTGCAGCTGATGACAAAATTCAGTGTTTATACTCCGTGCCATCATTAAATAAAGCATGCATAGTATAGGTATCAATAAGAGTGAAACATAACCGGCCAGGAACAATGTCAGATATTTTGAAAGGATTTTTTCAGGATTCATTTTTTAATGCTCAACATGATTAAGTAGAATATATACATTTCATAAAATACATCTTTTGTCCATATTTTAGTATTATCATGTGTTTTTTGTGTTCGATCTTCTTTAGTCAAATTACTGACATTTTTCAAGTCACTGGGAAATTTTTTCAACTTTTAGCGTCATGCTCGTGACTTTTACCTTCCGTACAATAAGTGTAATAGGCTCTATCTTCCTGATATAACAGGCGTTATTCAATGTCATCACTAATGGCATTCATATTGCATAATTCAAGTAAAAGTTAAAGCTGAAGTTAATTTTATTCAAGACTAACTTCACGAAATACGAGAATTGTTCAATCTGATTTTTTGCCGGGGCAATGAAATTTGAGAGAACCAGTAAACAAAATTTTTCATATGTAAACGTAACTCAAAGGGGCGGAGCCTGCCCTGAATCCGACATATAATACTTTTCCGAATCATTTCAAGCTATCAGATAATGAACGAGACATATTTAGATTCACCGCAATATACAATCCAGCAGCTAAGTGAAATATTAAACGTTCCGAAACCTACCCTGCGTTTCTGGGAAAAGGAACTGGAAGGAATAGTTGTTCCATTTAGAACTCCCGGTGGGCAACGAAGATATACAATGACGCATATTACAATACTCGAGCGTATAAAAGCGCTAAGGGATTCAGGCAAAAGTATTCCTGAAATAAAAGACTATTTCAATAACGGACTCAGCAATGG
>JASFHE010000343.1:0-7126 GCA_050123415.1 Desulfobacteraceae bacterium
GAGAGGGGTTGCATAAGATTGGCTCCTTTGTTCAGTAGAATTTTTCTCTTGGCGTTAACATAATGATTATCTTATACATTTTTTTTATTTATTGTGCAATCACAATCTTTACAAAGTCAAATTAATACATTATAGCTTTTTGGGTTAGAAAAAAAATATCGCCTCTGTTTTTTATACTTGCTTTCCCTAACAGTCTACAGCTAAAAGCTTCCCTGTCCCGCCATAGCTTTAGCGACGGCGGAAGCCTGTTTTTTATATTTGATTATTTCGATTTAAAATGTCAAGACGCACCCCCTTTGCTTTCCCCGCTTTTCATGATGAAGAATACTTTTATTATTGACATTAATGCATGATATGGCGTAAATTGCATGGTAAATAAGACATTGAATGTAATAAAGTAGGGGTAAAAAGGGCTTGCATGGGTAATAAAATTGTCTTTATAAGAAATATTGAATCGGAATTTTTAAACTGGAAACAGAATGCCAACAGAAAGCCAATTGTTTTAAGAGGGGCCAGGCAGGTCGGAAAGACCTTTGCGGTCAATCGTTTTGCGGAAAATTATGACTTTTTCATAGGCTTAAATCTTGAGAGACCGAGGGAACGGGATCTTTTTGTTGGTTTTAATACGGGCCAGGAACTCCTTGAAAGAATTTTGCTCTATAAAGGCCAAAAAATCGATAACCCGAATACCCTTTTATTTATCGATGAGATTCAATATTCCCCCGAAGCCGTCAAGTCGCTTCGTTACCTGCATGAAGATGTAGAAGACCTCCATGTGATCGCTGCCGGGTCCCTTCTTGAAGTTTTTTCAAAGCAAGAGGGATTTTCCTTTCCAGTCGGCCGTGTAAAATACCTTTTTTTATATCCTGTTACTTTTATGGAATTTCTCAAGGTACAAAATCCGCCACTGGCTGAAAAATATCAGCAAATGGATTTGTCGGAGACTTCTTCCTTGCATGATTTGCTTCTTGATGCCTTTAACACTTATGCATTTGTAGGAGGTCTGCCCGAGGTCCTGGCAGCCTTTATGGAGACAGGGTCTTATTCCGGCATAAGAGAAATTTATGACTCTATTTTTATGGGATACATTGAAGATGTTGAAAAGTACACCAATCTTGCCAAAGCAAAATACCTGACCCATGCTATCGACCGCACACCCTTACATGTGGGAGAACGAATTACCTATGAAAAGTTCGGAGAGTCTTCATTCCGTTCAAGAGAAATGAAAGAGGCTTTTGATGTGCTGGAAAGAGCCCTGATAGTCCATCGCGCAAGGCCTTCGGACTCAATCCGGGTGCCGGTCATTGAAAAACTCAGAAAAGCCCCAAAGCTGTTTTTTCTGGATACCGGGCTGGTCAATTACCGGAGGGGGCTGACACGGTTTTTCGGGAAAGAGTCCCTGGACAATATGTACCAGGGAAAGATCTCCGAACAGATTGTGGCCCAGGAGATTGTGGCCCTGAGATACCAGTCTCCCGCACTTCAATTTTGGGTAAGGGAAAAGGGGGCTGCCGAAACGGACTTTCTTTATTCCTTTCAGGATCTCCTGATTCCCATCGAGGTAAAAAGCGGGAAGACCGGCAGGCTGAAATCTTTAAACCTGTTTATGGAAAAGTGTCATCATCCCTATGCTGTTCGAGTCTATTCCGGTAAAAGCCGGATAGACCGGATAAAACTGCCATCCGGTAAACATTATCACCTCTTTTCCATGCCCTATTACATGTTGTCCAGGCTTGATGAAGCAGTAGAACAGTTAGTTATAAAAAAGTCCCGCTTTTAGATTATTTTGGAAAAACACGACTAATTGGAAGCCTACTCCCAAAATATCTTGACTTATTGGGAGAACGGGGTAAAATAGTCGGCATGAAAAAGAGGGATTATTATAAAAACATATGGGAAGAATTCAGGAAGGAAAAAAACATGGTGTTTATTTCCGGCCCTCGCCAGGCCGGAAAAACAACCTTTGCCGAGGATATCGCTTTAAATGAGACAGCTTCTTTATATTTCAATTATGATATCCCTGCAAATAAGAAAACACTATTAACCAATCCTGCTTTTTTTGAAGAAATCGATAGAGATTTTAATACTATTCCTTTGGTTATCCTTGATGAGATCCATAAATACCAGGACTGGAAAAATTATTTAAAGGGTATTTATGACGGTTATGCCAAAGAATTCCGGTTTTTGGTAACCGGAAGCGGCAGGTTGGATCTCTCGCGAAAAAAAGGAGATGCCCTTGCCGGACGATATCTGCATTACCATCTGTTTCCCTTTACCAATGGTGAAATATTTTCATCCGGCATAGGTCCGGAAAATATAGGTCATCTCCTCGATTTACCCAGGCAGAGCAATGAAGCTCAGGAGGCATGGGAGACAATTTTTAATGTCAGCGGATTTCCGGAACCATTTCTTAATGGTGCCAAGCAGAAGTACAGGCGCTGGAAAAACGCTTATCATACCCGGATTATAAGAGATGATATAAGAGATGAATTTGCAGTAAAACAAATTGATACCATGGAGACCCTTTATTCAATACTGCCTGATTTTGTGGGGAATCCTTTGTCCTGTTCGAACCAGGCACGAACATTAAAAGTAACCCATAAAACAATAGATTCCTGGATTACGATTTTTGAGAAATTCATGTTGCTTTTTATCATCCGTCCCTATCATAAATCTATTTCGAGGAGTCTTACCAAATCACCGAAGATTTATTTTTTCGATCCCTGTCTGGTTAGAGATGAATCCCTGAGGTTTGAGAACATGGCAGCTCTGGAGCTCCAGCGCGCCGTGACTATGTGGACCGACTATGGATCAGGTGATTATAAATTATGGTTTTTAAGGAATAAGGATAAAGAAGAAGTTGATTTTTTAATAACAAAAGACAATGAACCACTGTTAATGGTTGAAGCCAAATTCTCCGAAACCTCGGTAAGTCCGCATTTATTCAAGTTCCAGAATATATTAAACATACCGGCAGTTCAGTTAGTCCATCAAAAAGGTGTTGGCCGGTCGGTCAGAAATGGAAAGAACACCATTCTGATAGCCAGCGCCGCTAACTGGTTTTGCGGCTTGAACTAATAACCGCGTTTCCTTTTCATGTATTAATCACAAAATTAAAGAACCCGGAACAAAATATCCAAATCGCGAAAAAATCCATGAACGTTAAAATCTTGTCGATACAAATGTTCTTGCCTACAGCAGGGATGCCGCTGAAGAGGAAAAACAAGCCCTGGCAATGCATTGGATGAAAGAGCTGTGGGCATAAATTTCAGTTTTCCTGGTGGGACTCCCTGATCGTATCAGCCGCCCAATTAGGAAACAACAGCAAAATACCAAGTTGCAAGTCAAGCAATTTTTCAACTTATAATGATGTATTTTTTAAAAACACTTCAACGCCTGTTCCAAACAACTTACGTGCCTTGCCGGGGAATAATGGAGTAATAATTATTTACTTTGTAACATTGCAGTGTTACAATCCTTTCATGTCTGAGAAAGAATACATCGCCTATAAAGGGCAAAAATTTCAAATCGAATGGTATTATGAAAAAGAAAAATGAGCCACTGAGCACTTATGAGCGGGAGATGCAAGAGCCTGAATTCAAAGAGGTTTTTGAAAAAGAATATAAGGAATTTGCTCTGCAGGAGCTTCTATTAGCCATTTCCGAAGGTGATGAGAAGTCTGTTCGTAATTTGGCCAAAGAGACCGGGCTACACCCTAATGCTGTCCAGAAATTGCGTTCAGGGATAACAAGAGATGTAAGGCTGTCCACTTTTCTAAAAATCGTCGGAGCTTATGGCTATTCACTGGAGCTTGTGAAAGGAAAAAAACATATTCCAGTTACTACCAGAACTGAACATACTGGCGAGTATCATATATGGAAGTGAAAGTGGCAAGTCTCCTATTAGCTCATGTTATAGAGCGGGACAATTTAATAATTTTTAAGATTTTTAATTATTTAACACCGTCTCTCTAAAAGGGTATATATCGGTTTTAAAAGAAAAAAGTATTTTCCCTTTCCAGATAACAATCCTGGTGGTATAGTTGATTCCTGCAGGCTGTCTAATTGCGTGTCCTGTGATTAGCCTGTTGTTCCGACCGATAAGAGATTTTATAATCAATCAAAAACAAGGTGTCTCCTGTCAGCCGAAATGATATTAAAATTAAATGATCCCCGGACACTGCATTAGCTGATTATAGTAATGTTTATTAATGAAAAGGAGAAATGAAAATGGCACAGATGAATGAAAAAATTGTTGAACTGTTTGGAAAAGTCCCTACTGCGATATTTGCTACCGCAAGTCCTGACGGCGTACCAAATGCAGTACCGGTAGGAGCAAAAAAGATAATTGATAATGAAACAATACTGATATCGGACCAGTTTTTTAACAAGACCCTGGTTAACATAAAGGCCAATCCCAAAGCCTCTGTTACATTCTGGGAAGGACATGACGGCTACCAGATAAAAGGCCCGGTGACCATAGAAACAACAGGCAGCCGGTTTGAAGAAACCGCCAAGTGGATAGAGGACATGGGAAATAAGATTGGGGCGCCATTGAAATCCAAGGGTGCGGTTATCCTGAAGATAGAAGAGATCTACAACCTAACACCCGGGCCTGACGCCGGAAAACGTATTGTATAAAAGATATCATTGTGGACAATCCTTTAATAATTTAGTTGAATAAAGTTATTGAATTTTAAAAGAGGATTGTCCCGGTTTCATATTTCTCAGCAACCCGGCTTTATTAAAGAACCCGGAACAAAATATCCAAATCGCAAAAAAATCCATGAACGTTAAAATCTTGTCGATACAAAATATTGCCGTCCATTTTTTTCAAAAACCGGCAGCCCCTCTTCATCCCGCCATAAAGCTCCCTTTATTATTCTGGCAGGTTTTTGTGCTGTACTATTTTATTTCTCTTTGCGGAATATAAACAGAAAATGGATAACATAGCTTGAAACTCTATTGTTTAATAAATAAATTTGTTAAAACCGGAGCCATTTTTACTCCCAGAATAACGAATACTGCTATAATGAAGGTCTCTATCCCCGCTTTTATACTTAATTCTTTCATAAAAAAGGCAGCCCCCAGATCAGTAATAATGCAGAATGCAAGGGCTCCCCACAAACCGTATTTGTCGAATACCAGAACAATAACCAGCACCAGCGGTATCGATATAATGGAGCCTAATAGTGCGGTCTGAAAAAGCGGAGCATTGGAATGCTTAGATATAATATGAACCATACCTGCCATTCTCGGACAGATAATAAACAGGGCCAGCCCTATACTTCCTATCAGTAATTCTTTTGTCATTAATTCTCCTTATTACTCTCCTCTTGCCTGCTTATGACGAAGATGCTGCATGTATTATTCTCATTGGTGGTAAGTTGTTCATATTTTATTGAAAATTGAATGAATGAGGTAAAATAGCTGGCTTGCTATATTATGTCAAACTGAATTTCAACTATCTGGGGCACGATATTAACCGGTGCTTAAAGATTTGCTGCCAAAACAGTTGAGCAGCCTTTCCGCTACTACTGCGGGGGCTACGATGCGTTTTGTTTCAGGGCTCATGCCCATTTCCCCCCTGATTTCAAATGCCGAGTTGCGGTAGGCGTTCTTTAATGCGGTTTCGTAAGTTTCCCTCAATAGTGTAAAGGATGATTCAACTTCCGGGTAGTCCGGGGCTTCCCGCATGGGTAGTGTCAGTACATTTTTCAGGTTTTCATCTTTATGGGAAGGTGTTGACAGTTCATAAAAGGTTTCGGGTTTCCACTCTTTTCGTTCGTTGCGCCCGGGATAAACATGACTCTGCCAGGCGTCCGGCGGCTTTGGTATGGTGCTGGTGATTGTAACCATTGGCACAGCAAGGTTGATTTCAAAGGGTTCCAGTTTGATACTGTAATGCAGTTTGGGCCGAAGGTGCCCCTGTTTTTTTACAATTTGCCATTCAATGTTCATAATAATCTCTCACAAGGTTTTATTTGATTTCAATTACTTCCCCAAAGGGAGGCTTTATATTTTCCTGCCCAGTTTTTGCCCACAACACAGGGTAGGGCGGATGCTCCTGTGGAAAGCGGTTGCAGGCCATGTCCGTAAGATAAATCATGTATCTCGGTTGAATCCCCTGCTGTTCCACCCACTTGAATGCCGGGCGAAAATCCGTTCCGCCTCCCCCTTTGAATTTCATTTTTACAGGCATATCCATTCGGCTGATCCTCTGTGCTTCAGTGATCTTTGAATCGCAGTAAAGAAGATGAACTTCCATGGCGCAGTCACTGATAATGGCTGTGAGTTCGGCTGTGAACCGCTCCAGCTCTGCCTGAGAAACACTGCCTGATGTGTCTATTGCCACCACTGCCTCGGGGAGATCTTCGCTTCGCATGGAGGGGAGGTAAATACCCCTGTGCAGGTAACGCCTGTTGGGAGGCATCAGTGCATAGTCATTTCTTGCACTTGCGTTGATAAACCGGCTCAGAAGAGTTCGCCAGTCAAGTCTGGGACTCAGGATGTTGTCAATTGACATTGCCAGTGCCCCGGACAGGTCTCCCATTGATTTTGCCTGCATTGCAGCCTGGGCCATGGCTATTTTCCACTCGTTTTCCCTGGTTTCTATATCATCAGCCGAATCTGAATGACCTCCGGGATCGGGCGCATCTCTTATTTCACCGCTGCCTCCCGGGTCTCCTCCGGAATCTTTAGCCCGGGAATCCTCTTTTAGATCATCCTGCGAGTTAATGTCTGATGGCTCCGGTGTCCCTTCGCCTGTATCAGTATCATCTTCTCTTGATGAGGCATTATCATTTGAAGCGGTCTCATGCGACTCGTATTCCTCTTCATCGCCTCTTTTTTCTTCGGTTATATTCTCCCTGATTTCCCTGTCGGTGTTATCCTTTTCTGCAGAAAGAAGGTCATATATTTCGTCTGCTGTTTTTCCTCTCCAGTCTTTTTTATCCAGGTATCCGTCCGGCAGAGTAAGGCCTGCATCCAGAAGTATCCAGTTGATTGAGTGATCACAGGCAATGTTCCACTGTTCCGGATCACGGTCTCCCCTGCGAAGGTGGTGCCTGCATACCTGGTGCATTACAAGGTGACCCACAAGACCTGTCAGCTTTTCATTGGACAGG
>JASFHE010000344.1:0-7101 GCA_050123415.1 Desulfobacteraceae bacterium
TTTGCAACACGTGTAGTATTTCCCGCAACTGTACACCATGCAATAACGAACGCTATCAAGCCTGAAGCCAGGCAAATAGGAATCATGTATAAAGGATTAAACCGATATTGAAAGCGATCAAGCCAGTATTGCATGGCAAGTATGGCAACAGGCCAGGCGATGATATTAGCGATCAATATAGGTTTAGAAAACTGCCAGATCAGAAGCCTTACAATATTTTTTACCTTTGCACCCATGACCTTGCGCAGGCCTATCTCCATGGTTCGGCGCTCTACTGTAAATGATGCTGTTCCAAACAATCCCATACAGGCTATTACGACTGCCAAGAGGGAAAAACAAATAAGTATTTTATCTTGTGTCTGCTCGTGCTGAAATTCCTGAGCAACCAACTGATTCACAAACGCAGTGTGAATTTCCATGTCGCCAATCACTTTTTTCCAGACCGATTCTACCTGTTCCAGTATCCTTTTTGGCGAACCATTGAACCGCACACTAATAGTATTGATCTGAACAGGATCAAGTATGTATACTTCCGCTCTTGGCGGGGCATTTATACTATACATATGATTGTCTGCAACAACACCGATAATGGTATATCTCACCTTAATTCCAGTTGCATAACTAATAATTTCTCCTATGGCCTCTTCTGAATTTGCATAGCCCAGTTCTTTGACTGCCCTTTCATTAATAATTATATTTTTATCAAAAGAGTCTCCTGTTTTACTGACCATTGATCCTGTCCAAAAATCAAAAACCGGTGAGGGAATATCTCGCCCAGGTGAATAATTTCTCCCGGCAATAAACGGGATTTGATAGGTTTTAAAAAAATCATAATCAACTTTGTTCCATGGGATTACATAAGTGATTTCCGGTTGATCTGCACGTGTAAAGACATAGCTGTTTGATAGTTGATGGCTTGGCTGCAAATTGGAAAAACCAACATCCGAGACATTTAACAGCTTTAGCAACTCCTGCTTTAAAGGCTCAAGTTTGTCTCTTATTTCCGGGAACAGGTGCTGCTGTAATTGATTAATGGTTAATAAATTATCTTTGTTATAGCCATGGTCGCGATTGAGGCTGTATTGCAATTGCGCATATATCACACAGGCGACAATGATAAGAATTATTGAAATGCTGAACTGGCAAATTACCAATGCATTCCTCAAAAAAATGGACCCATGAGTTTCTTTTGAATGATTTGCCTTGAGAGCTACACCTGGCCTGAATCCGGAAAGAATAAATGCAGGATAAAGGCCGCCGCTAATTCCGAGAATAAGCAGCAGGGCCAGCAAGGGAAAAATTGTTGAGGGTGAAGTATAGTCAAGTGAAAAAGTTATGCCCACTATTGACTCAAATAAAGGAAGCAGCATTTCAACCAGACCAAGGGAGAGTATCATTGCCATCAGTACAACTAATATAGATTCACCGAGGAACTGCACAATCAACTGTTTTCTCTTTGCGCCCACAACTTTCCTCATAGCCACTTCTCTGGCCCGTTGTGTAGCGTTTGCAGTCGTAAGAATTGTAAAGTTAATGCAGCCGATCAAAAGGACAAGTAGTGATATACCTGCAAATGAGATAACGACCGTTTTATTACCGTCGGCTCTAAAGGTATCCCATTTTGAATTAAGATGTGCTTCTTCCAGTTTCTGGAATTCAATGGATGGGAGGTCACTTGATTCAATATATTTATCTATAAAGACCGGCGTAAGTGCATTTAAGCTTTCAATATCAATGTGTTCTTTTAACAGAAAATAAGCCGCTGTACGAAGGCTGTGCCAGCTTTTTTGTGAAGGAGGGATCTTATCTTCCTGAAGCAGGCCCATTAAAGGAATATCCAGAATGGTGTTTCCATTGATCCTGTATACTGCCGTTACCTTATAGGATATGCTGATACCTGATATCTTTACTGTTATCTCTTTGCCTATCGGGTCTTCGCTTCCGAAATATTTTTTTGCCGCTTCTGCACTCAATGCAAGGCTTGAAGGATTTGTAAGTGTATTTTTAAGGCTCCCTGATATTTCTTCTATCTTAAAAATTTCAATAAAAGACGGATCAACCATTACAAGATTATCTTTAAATTGTGCAGTTCCGGTATCAATAACCATATTGTTTGAATAGGTCCTGGCGCTTTTTTCAATCTTGTCATTAAAATATTCCTGCAGTTGAGGCATTGCAGGTAAAGGTGTCAGGGCATATTTGTAAGAAGTCTTGCCGGGGGAGTGTCCGCCGAACCAGTTTACCCTGTAAATCCTACCGGCATTCTGCCATTGTGTGTCATAAGAAAACTGGTCCTTTACATAAAAAGAGATAACGATACAGGCAGCCAGGCCTATGGCCAGGCCGATAATATTGATTGCACTGCAGAGTTTGTTTTTAATTAAATTGTTTATTGCAATTGTGAAGTAGTTTTTTAGCATGGTGTTCCCTTATTTAAATTTCTCTCATTTTAGCCATCTTCCGCGATAAATGACTTCGGAGGACAGTTGTAAAAAAGTTCAAGGGGTCGATGGTTCAAGTGTTTGTCCGTCCTTCCCGTGGAGACGGGAAGCTATTTTGTATATAAAATAAACCTAATGGATACCCGTCTATGCGGGTATGACGTTGTATTTAAGTCTTTCCCTGAACCTTGCACCTTGTGCCGTTCGCCTTTCTTTACTCATACCGCAATGCTTTAATCGGTTTACTCTTTGCCACCCGTGTTGTATTCCCTGCCACTGTGAACCATGCAATAACCAGCGCAATCAAACCTGATACCAGACAAATAGGAATTATTAAAACAGGATTAAATTTGTATGCGAATCTTTCCAGCCAGGTTTGCATTGCAAATATTGCGATTGGCCATGCAATAATATTTGCTATCAGTACGGGTTTTGAAAACTGCCATAACATCATGCTTACTATATTTTTAACCTTTGCTCCCATAACCTTGCGTAAACTAATCTCTTTTGTTCTGCGATCAACAGTAAAAGAAGCTGATCCAAATAGTCCCATACATGCAATGAAAATCGCCAGTAAGGAAAAACTCATAATAACTTCTACTTCTGTCTGCTCCTGTTTAAATTCATGAACCATAAGCTGGTCAACAAAGGCAGTGGATAATTCAATGTCTCCCATTACCTTTTTCCAGACAGTTTCAATGTCTTTTAAAATGTTTGCCGGAGAACCTTTAAAACGAACAGAAATAATGTCAGCAAAGTCAGGTTCAAGCAGATAAACTTCTGCTCTTGGGGTGGCGTTAATGCTGAATATATGACTGTTCGAGACAACACCGATGATTGTGTAGTTAGTATTGCTGACAGCAGTTGAATTAATAATTTGGCCTACTGCTTTTTCTGCCGCAGTGAAGCCTAACTCTTTTGCTGCCTTTTCATTGATAATTATATTTCTTTCTTCAAGTTTTTGGGTTTGATTTCTACCAAGAGTCATTGAAGAAAAATCAAATTCAGGTTCAGGAGTATCCCTTTCAAGGGAATAATTTCTTCCCGCGATTAATGGGATTTGATATGTCGTAAAATAGTCATAATCAATACCTGTTCTTGCAATCAGGTAGCTGTTAACCGATTGACCCGGGAGCGTGAAAGTATAGAAATTGCCCTGTTGTTCACTGGGTTGAGTATCTGACAGCCCAACATCTGTAATATTTTCAAGCCTTAAAAGTTCCTGTTTTAGAGGTTTTATTTTATTTTTATATATGCCACCAAACCCTATTTGGTTAATAACCAGTAGATTTTCCTTGTTATACCCCGGATCACGTTTAATGCTGTATTTCATTTGAGTATAGATAACACCTGTTGCAATGATAAGAATTATAGAAACGCAGAACTGAAAAACCACCAGAGCCGTCCTTAATGATATTGACCCACGGTTTTCCTTTGATTGATTCGCTTTAAGAGTGTTTCCTGGCCTGAAACCTGAAAGAATAAGGGCAGGGTAGAATCCCCCGCTGATTCCGACAAAAAGTAACATTCCAAGTAGAGGTAAATAAACTGAAGAGTCGGTGTAGTTTAAGGGCAGAGTTTTGCCAACTATTGATTCAAATACGGGGAGCATGAATTCAACAATTCCCAGTGCAAGAACCATTGCCAATAGAACAATAAATGTTGATTCACCAAGAAACTGAACAATCAACTGCGTTCGTTTTGCACCAACAACTTTCCTCATAGCTACTTCTCTGGACCGTTGAGTAGCTCTTGCAGTAGTAAGAATAATGAAGTTCACACATCCGATTATTAAAACCAGCAGGGAAATAGCCGCGAAAGTAAGAGCAATTGTTTTATTTCCACCTGCTCTTGTTTCATCCCAGGGTGAATCAATATGAGCTGATTCTATATTTTGAAAATCGATAGACATTATATCACTCACCGGTATGTCAGGATCTGTATGAATCATTGTAAAATTTACTTTTTGATCTATAAAAGCTGATGTAAGAGGCTTTAAGTTCTCAATATTAATGCCCTCTTTTAATAGAAAAAAAGACATAGCGTTAGACGAATCCCAGGTTTTAAGGACTTCAGGTTTACTGTCATAATCGAGTAAGGATAAAAGGGGTATATCAAGGATGGTGTTTCCTGGTGTTTTATATGTTGCCGTTACCTTGAAATCATTTTTTCTATTGCCAAGACTCAGTGTTATTGTTTTACCAATTGGGTCCTGGCTTCCAAACTGACGGCTGGCGACTTCACTACTTAAAGCGATATTAGCAGGGTTTTCAAGTGTTGCTTCAAGACTGCCAGCAGTAACTTCGAACTGGAATATATCAATGAAGGCCGGATCAACCTGTACAAGTATATCTTCAAACCTGGCAGTTCCAGTATCGATCATCATCGTAAAGTGGAATGCCCTTGCGCTTTGCTCAATTTTATCTTTAAAATATTCTGTCAGTTGCGGCATTGCAGGTAAAGGAGTCCATGCTTTCTTTTCAGGCGCTTTTCCTGGAAGAGTAAGTGTCATATTTACCCGATATATCCTGTCCGAGTTTTTCCATTGCTTGTCGTAGGAATATTGATCCTTTACATAGAGCGCAATAATAATACATGCAGCCAACCCGATGGCTAAACCTACAATGTTGATCGCACTGTAGAGTCTGTTTTTGATTAAATTGTTTATTGCAGTTGTGATGTAGTTTTTTAGCATGATGGACGCTCCTATCGGATCGATTCAAGGTTCAAGGTTTAAAAATTCAAAGTTTAAAGCTTAAAGCGTAAAACATTTTTTGTTTTAACCGGTATCTAGTATCCTGTATCCAGTATCCAGTATCATTGTTGTTTTTCAAGAGTTTTTAACCTTGAACCGTAAACCCTGAACCTTAAACCTTTCTTTATTCATACCTCAACGCCTTAATCGGATTACTATTTGCAACTCGTGTGGTATTTCCTGCAACCGTGAACCATGCAATAGCAAGTGCAATCAAACCTGAAACCAGGCATATTGGAATCATTAACAATGGATTAAAACGATATGCGAATCGTTCAAGCCAGTACTGCATGGCAAATATGGCAACAGGCCAGGCAATAATGGTTGCAATCAGTACAGGTTTTGAAAACTGCCATAGCAGTAAAGTAACAATGTTTTTTACTCTTGCCCCCATAACCTTACGCAGACCTATTTCCTTGGTACGCTTTTCAACTGTAAAGGAGGCAGAACCAAACAGCCCCATGCAAGCAATAACAATTGATAGTAAAGAAAAGCTGATAAATACTTGCATTTCTTTCCGTTCCTGTTGAAATTCCCCGGCGAGTAGCTGGCCAACAAAAACATAGGATATTTCTGCATCATCCATAACTTTGTTCCATACTGACTTAACCTGTTTTAATATTTTGTGTGGAGAACCTTTGAAACGCACAGTAGCAGCAGTAATACTGTTCGGTTGGAGCAAGTATACTTCCGGTCTTGGCGGTGCATTTATGCTGAATATATGGTTATCCGCAACAACACCGATAATAGAATAATTGGTGTTGCTGACAATTAAGCATATAATTTTACCTACAGCATCTTCAGTATTGCTAAAGCCCAGTGCTCTTACCGCACTTTCATTAAGAATGATATTTCTTTCAACAGACCCTTTGCCTCCATTATTATTTACAGGGCCAGAGCTATATCCCGGTTCCGGGGTATCCCGCTCAACAGAATAATTTCTACCCGAAACAACAGGGATTTGATATGTTGCAAAATAGTCATAGCCAACATCATTTCTGGAAATAAAAATTTTGGTTTCCGGACGACCGAGCTGTGAAAAACTATTGCCACGCTGACTTTGCTGACTTGGCTGCAGTGCCGAAAAAGTTACATCTGACACAGTTTCAAGGTTTAATAATTCATTTTTTAATGGCTCAATTTTTCCTCTAACCTCATTTCTATACATTTGGTTAATTATTAATAAATTATCTTTGTTAAACCCAGGGTCCCGGTCTAAACTGTACCGTGTTTGTATAAAGATAACTCCTGTTGCTATAATAAGAATAATGGAAATACAAAACTGGAAGGTCACCAGCGCAGTTCTCAGGGACATTGATCCGCTGGTTTCTTTGGATTGATTTGCCTTCAGGGTATCACCGGGCCTGTAACCGGAAAGAATAAAAGCCGGGTACAAACCTCCGCTAATACCTACGATGATCAGCATTACCAATAAAGGCAGAATTGCATTGAGAGAAAAGTACTTGAATGCAAGGGTTTTACCCACTATTGATTCGAATATCGGCAGCATTAATTCAACCAGACCAATTGATAAAATCATTGCCAGTAACACAATAAATGTGGATTCACCGAGGAACTGCACAATCAACTGTTTTCTCTTTGCGCCCACAACTTTTCTCATGGCAACTTCTCTTGCTCGTTGCGTGGCTTTAGCAGTAGTAAGAATTGTGAAATTGATGCATCCTAATAAAAGAACAAGCAGGGATATACCGGCGAAAGACATAACCACTGCTTTATTTCCACCAGCTCTGACTTTATCCCAGGGGGTATCAAGATGTGCGGTATCCAGTCTCTGAAAATCCAGGGTTAATTGGGTCTGGTCAGACCAGGGAACATTCCGGTCGATCAATGCGGGGAGGAGAGGTTTCAGGGTTTCAATATCGATGCCTTCTTTCAGTTTAATAT
>JASFHE010000345.1:0-7080 GCA_050123415.1 Desulfobacteraceae bacterium
CTGCATCATCTACAGTTATTCCATTGGACAGACCTGCAAGTTCAGTAAGTATCAGCCCGTCTTCCAGGGACAGGAAAGTATCTTCTTCACCGCCGGCAAGATCATTGGTTACACCTGCGATCTGGTCAGCAGTCCACATATAGAGCGCGGCATCTGACCAGCTATAGGGCGCGTAATAGATATTGCCGTTGCTATCTGCAGCCATATTGGATGATGCGCCTCTTTAAAAATTTAGTTGGCAAAAAGATATTGAATTATAAAAGATTGTCCCGCTGCATATTCAGTGTTGGCTTACTATCTACTTTTTATTTGGATTATAACCATAGAACGCCAGTTTATTATTTGGATTTCACCCTAATATTAGATTGTTTTTCCTTGTATATCGACCATTAATTGTATATGATCCACTTAAAACCAAGAAAAACAATATGAGAAGGTAATGATGAACAGGGATATATACAAAATTTTGATGCAATGGAAGGCCGAATTAAATAGACGTCCACTACTCATTCGGGGTGCACGGCAAGTCGGAAAAACATTTCTTGTGAGGTATTTCGGCAAAGAAGAATTTGAGGATTATATCGAACTTAATTTTGAAAAAAATCCTGAATATAAAGATATTTTTACAAGTATCGACCCTGTTGAAATAGTAGAAAAAATAGCCCTGTTTACACAACTCAAAGTAAATCTTGGAAAAACATTGCTTTTTTTGGATGAGATACAGGATTGCCCCGCTGCAATTACCTCATTGCGGTATTTTTTTGAAGAGATGCCGGAACTACATATTATTGCTGCCGGATCATTGGTTGAATTCACCATTAATGCCGAAAATTTTCGCATGCCTGTGGGACGAATTCAGTACCTTTATATGTTTCCCCTCTCCTTTGGAGAATTTCTTGATGCGATGGGAGAGAGAGTTCTTAGAATCCATACACACAACAAGGATGAGCTGCAAAAGTTACCGGATTCACTTCATTTGCGCCTCCTTGATTATGTCCGGAAATTCTTTTTCTTAGGTGGCATGCCTGCTGTGTTACAAGAATATTGTTTGTCCCGGAATATTGAAAAATGCCAGAGAATTCAGCGTTCAATAGTTGATACGTATATCGATGATTTTGGGAAATATGCAAAGAAAATTAAACATAAATATTTGCGAAAAGTGTTCTATGCCGCACCCAGGATGATAGGTCAAAAATTTGTTTATGCCAATGTTGACAACACCATCAAATCCAGAGAATTAAAGGAAGCCGTTGAATTGTTGGAAATGGCGGGTGTTGTAGTCAGAACCAAATCCACGAGTGGGGCCGGTATCCCGCTGGAAGCCGGTGCAAAAGAAAATTACTTTAAGGCGCTATTTCTTGATGTTGGATTAATGCATGCAATGAATAATATTTACGGTGAGACTGCCCGGGCAAAAGATTTTACTAATATTTTTAAAGGGGCCGTTGCGGAGCAATTTGTTGGTCAGCAACTGCTGGCATATCAATCTCCCTATACAAAACCATCTCTATATTATTGGACACGAGACGCTCGGAACAGTATGGCTGAAATAGATTATCTAATGGTAAAAGATGAGAACATCATACCTGTCGAGATTAAGTCCGGCGCAACCGGGCATATGAAAAGCATGCATATTTTTATAAAAACTTTTAATTCCGATTTAGGTTTAAAAATTTCACAGGCAAACTATGATATGGATGTCCGGAATCGCATTCTTTCCATACCATTTTACAGCATTGAGGGGATAATCAACGGAGACCTCATAGAAAAATAATTATCCCCTTTTGACACTATCATCCTGCCTTTCCTCCCCTCAAAAGCAATAAAACCTCATACACCATGTATGGCCCGCATGCAATTCCCCACACCACCACACCATCCATGCCCATATCCATAAGTGACCTGTAAAAATATCCATAATAATCCCAAATGGCGCCTGACGAATCCACAAGCAATTTTTTCAGCCAATAGACAATAGCCGGGAAAAGAGTAAGCCCGAAAATCATCAAAAGGATTTTATTTTGTGTTTCTTTTTTTATATGCATTGATTTCCAATACAAAGAGATAAAAGCATTCCCCTGTGTTAATCAGGGGAATGGTTTATAATATTATTTATCCCTTCTTTTCCTTATCCCGATTAATCCCAAAAGCCCGCTTCCCAGCAGCCATACTGCACCGGGTATGGGCACGGCAGATGACTGCTCTTCCCAACTCACAAACACCCAGGGGAAATATCCCGCCCGCATCTCATTAGAGTCATCCCCTTCATTAACCATTTTAGATCCTACAGAATCATACATCTCATAAACTGAAATGTTGTGTTCATTATGAAATGTGGTGCAATAAATCCAATCGCGGTAACCGGCATGTACATAGGGCGTGACCATATCGGTCCCATTACTGCTGCCCTGAAGGCCGTAGAGATATAATGAAGGATAGTAATCGTAAGCCTCAACTGATTCGATGGCTTCCCTGAGTGATTCGGCAGCAAGCAGAGCTGTTTCCTTATCGGTAAAATCAAAATTCCAGTTTTCGCCGTCATAATACAGGTCAAGGGCAGTACCTTCCACAAAGGTCGTATTATAAATATCATCACCGACCGTAAGACCGTTTATACCTGTAACAAGACTGCTTTCGTCATCCACAACAAATGTAAAGGCAAATGATGATTGAGTATTGATCAAAAGAATTGAAGCTGCTGATAGCAGCGCTAAAATATATAGCTTAATCCTGTACATAATAGGTTTTCTCCTTATTATTTTATTAATCCATATTGTATTGGCAACAGGCCTGCTGTCCCCCTGAGGTTTTCATCAGGTTAATTGTTAATGACAAAACAGCAGGCCTGTACTGTTATGGAATATTTAAGGAACTCAGATTAATTCCTCTTTCTTCTTATTCCTATTAAGCCCAGCAGTCCGCTGCCCAGAAGCCATACTGCTCCGGGTACGGGAACTGCAGAAACTTGTCCGCTGCGAACGGCTATCCCGTAGACGCTGCTATCCTTGCCTCTGTAGTTCTGGCTGCCGCCGCCCATGGTGAAGTTCCAGGCGCTGACTGAAACACATGCATAATCAGTGCCGGACCAGTACCAGTTCCCAATTAAATTGTCAAAATCTCCGGTGTTTTGTAAGAAATAATCTGGGGCAGGAGGCAATTCTCTCTTATTGCCGGATGTGTCATAATACCCCAGATTCCCCAGCTCTTCATAATAAAGATGGCCCATCTCGGAAGTCGTGATGTTATATCCGCTTGTGGTTGTGCCGTCGTAACCTTTAACAGCTAGACCATCAACCGTGGCCGGCAGGCGCCAGGAACCGTCCCAGTCCACAGTGTATCCATCGTACAGGTTAAGAGTCAACGCGGTGTCAAGGCTGGCGGCCCAAGCCTTTTGATTATCCCAAGTATCTGCATCGTTAGTATAATCCAGCCACACCACTGAATTGCCGTTGTTGTCTTCGTCCCAGATAAGGTTGTAATCTGATCCGTTGTATGTGGCGGTACCGATGGTTGTAAGGGCGGCATGAACAGTTCCTGTAAAACAATAGAGCATGGTCAGGACTGCGCTAAGTAAAATAAACATCTTCTTCATTGTCTTTCTCCTTTTAAAAATTGTTTTAAATTAATGGCATGAAATGCTGGGAACAAATTTCAATATTTTTGACACAATCTTTGGATATGTTAATTAATGAGTATTGCTCCATCATGGGACGTACTCCGCGCCTGCATTTATACCGGTGCATCAATTGAAAACCCGCATGGCGGCTTGGCGGTTACCTGCAGGTCTTCCCTTTTATTTGAGATTATTTATCCCTTCTCCTCCTCACACCCATGAGACCAAGCAACCCTGATCCCAGGAGCCATATAGCACCGGGGATTGGAACTGCTGAAACATCAGGAGTAATTTCCGTGATCGGTGCTCCAAAACCGAAACTGCCATAAAGAGAATCCCCCTGGGTAAAATCTCCGTCAATGGCAAGGGCACCGAACCAGCCGTAGGTTCCTTCAGCGTTTGTGGCAATAACATCATAGTTATCCCCTTCCCCTGCTGTTCCGTTCCACATAACCACGGCTGATCCAGAACCGTTAAACGAGTTAAGGCTGACAAAGATATTACCTGCATCATCTACAGTTATTCCGTTGGACAGACCTGCAAGTTCAGTAAGTATCAGCCCGTCTTCCAAGGACAGGAAAGTATCTTCTTCACCGTCGGCAAGATCATTGGTTACACCTGCGATCTGGTCAGCAGTCCACATATAGAGCGCGGCATCTGACCAGCTATAGGGCGCGTAATAGACATTGCCCTGGTTGTCTGCGGCCATATTGGATGATGCGCCTCCAACTTCAATAAGGGCGTCATGCATATCATTTCCTGAAAAATCAAAGAGGGAAATAAACGTGTTGTCATACCCTCCTGACCAGGGTTTTCTCAGGCCGGAAATATAGAGATTATCGTTACCAAAATCACCGCTATAAATATTAACTGCACCGTAGGGATCAGACCATGTACCGCTGTCATAGTTATATTTGTAAACATAGCTGTTTCCCTGATCCAGATAGGTTGCCGCATAAAAGGTGTTGGTTGCAGAGTCATACGTACCAAAGGGATCGCCCGCTCCGTTACTCAGAACAGAGTCAGGTGCACCTATACTGGTGATAGATCCTGAAGCAAGGTCCACAGTATAATAGTTCTGTCCTGACCAGTAATGACCTGTACCGGAATCCACGCTGAATCCTCCCTCAAGGGAGATCTGGCCGATGCCGATATCCCTTGATGTGCCCTCTATTGCCAGATCTATATAGGCTGAATCTGCCAGTGCAAGCCCGGAGGGTATGATTAAAAGCATGATAAATAAAAAAAGTATTAAGCTTGATGTAGTATAGTTTTTGTATTTCATTTGGTCCTCTTTTCTTTGTATACAGCTATATGAATTTGTTAACAGATTAATCCCTTTGTCTTCTTATTCCTATCAGACCCAGCAGCCCGCTGCCCAGGAGCCATACTGCTCCCGGTACGGGAACCGCAGAAACCTCAGCGTCCCGTACAGCAATGCCGTGTCCTCCGTCCCAATAACCGATAGAGTCTTCGTAACCGGTGGCCATGCTGAAGGCCCATATCCAGTCCGACCACCCGTCAGGGGGATTCTCTTCATAGGTGCTTTCCAAGTAAGTCGCTTCAAGCAGGTTTTCAAAAGGGCCGGTATTTGCAAGACCTACATCCGGATTTCCCCATGTACCCTGATAGATAATTGCTATGTTGCCAAGCTCTTCATAAAAAAGCTGGCTCAGGTCCGATCTGACCAACGTCTGTTCATATCCCCCCTGCGGCACCCAGCCTTCCCCTTCGGTATCGGGCAGATGCCAGGCATCATCCGTCCAGGTAACTGAGTACCCATCGTAAATTTGAATCTCCAGATCCTCTATCAGGTCCGCTGCCCATGCCATCTGATAATCTGCGTTCATCCAGTCAATGGACGCATGAGTGTAGTCAAACCATACAATGGCATCGTCCGCGTCCCAGATCAGGTTAAAGTACTCATCCGATTCAATACCGTTTTCACCATCCGCATCATAGCCGGCAGTCCCGATGATTTCCAGACCGGCAAATGCCGGATTGGCCGGTATCATCAGCATAATAATACTGCATAAAAAGACTATTGTTTTTTTCATTTTATTCTCCAATTCCCTTTGTAGTTCACATAAGGCCCGGGTTTTATAACGCCGGGCCTTGTTGTAGAATGTAAAATCTTAATGCCTGTTTGATCTCCTGCGGAAACCTGCCAGTGCAATCATGCCCGAACCCAGGAGCCATATAGCACCGGGAACCGGAACCGCAGAAAAGGTCCCTTCATCCAGGCAAACTCTCCAGGCTTCAATTTTTCCATCCGGATTGGTCCCTTCTCCTACGATAACTAGGCCGTCATAAGAGATATCCCAGGCTTCATCAAGGGTCCATCCATCCAGACCTTCCACGCCCAGCCCGACAAGGAAATCGTAGAGGTAGAACATACCGAGATCTTCTGTCCATATAATGGCACCGTTGTTATTGTATCCTCCGACAACGGAACCGTCCCCGGAAATAGTTTTGGTATAGGCCCTGCCGTCCAGGCAGCCGATATCAATCATACCAGTCTCTTCGGTCCAGATAAAACTATGTCTTTCGCTACCGACCTTACTGTATCCTACCACGGTGGATCCGTCCGCTGAAACGTCCCGGGCCTGGCTCCAATAATTTTCTTCATCCAGGGCACCCAGGCCGACCATACCGGCAGCTTCAGTCCATATGAATCCCTCAAGTCCATTTTCCGACCTGCCGTTCCCGACCACTACGGAGCCGTCGGCTGACACAGCTTGTGCCGAACTGCTATAACTGCCGCCCTCCAGGTCCCCCAGACCGACGAAGCCGGTTTCTTCAGTCCAGATGATTGCTTCAGTGCCGTCCGCGGAACTACCATACCCGACCACAACAGAGCCGTCAGGTGTGATGTCGTTCGCTTGGCTGGAATAAGATCCCCCGGTCAGGTCTCCTAGGCTTACCATCCCCGTGGCTTCCGTCCATAAATACGCGGAATTGCCATATGATGTACTTGTACGTCCAACCACTCTTGAACCGTCAGCCGAAACTGCATAAGCTGTACTGCTAGGCTTATATAGTCGTCCCAGATTTTCTATTCCCCCGTCTTCAGTCCACCTGAAGGAATAGGAATTACCGGGACCTACAACAGTGGCGCCATCCTGTGAGACACCATATGCATAGCTTGAAACACCATTCACAAGGCCCAGGCCTGAAAAGCTTGACGCTGTTGAGACCTGCGGAGCAAGTATCATTATTGCCAGGGCCATAAAACCGGTTAATAAAAATGTTGACATTGTTTTACTAGTTTTCTTCATCTTTCTTTCTCCTTTTAAAAAATGTTTTAAATTAATGGCATGAAATGCGGGGAACAAATCTCAATATTATTGACAAGACTTTTGGATATGTTAGTCAAAATACCACCGCCAGAGGCGGTGGCTTGATGTTGTTAGTCCTAAAAGGTACCCCTTGTTATATACTTATTTAAACAGATTTAATTGTGTCTG
>JASFHE010000346.1:0-7068 GCA_050123415.1 Desulfobacteraceae bacterium
AGGGTCCGGCAATTACGAATTCAAATTCAAAATGAGCTGAGGGCCTCTGATTCCTCTGCCTACTCATATTTTTTCAAAGAACAAGAACATCACCGATTAGGTGCAAAAACCTAACCGGATATCACTGTATTTATTAACTTGATAACATCATATTTTCGGAGTTATCAAGAAAACTGTTTTTTTTCGGAAAAGACTTTTTGGAGGTAGAGCTTACTACTATTTGCCATAGTAAAAAGTTTTATTCAAGTAAAGATTACCCAAATCATAACCTGAAATTGCATGTAACTGCTACGTATTACGACTTTTTTGAGGGCGTCAAAAGTTTTTATTTCTCCGACATATCTTTTTCTTCAAGATATCTCAATAAATCCGCCATGGCAGTTACTTCTTTTTTACCGGAGAGTTCTCTCCTGATTTTTACCATTTCCTCATATTCCTCTTTATCCAGCAGAAGATGTTCTTTCCTGGTGCTTGACTGAATAATATTTATAGCAGGCCATAATCTTTGCTCTGCACACTTTTGGCTCAGTACAAGGTCCATATTGCCTGTGCCGATGAACTCCTGGTAAATAATATCATCCATTCTGCTACCGGTATCTATCAAAATAGTTGCAAGAATTGTCAGTGAGCCCCCTTTGTCTATGTTGCGTGCAGCGCCGAAGAACCTCCTTGGCATTTCCATGGCATTCACGCCCAGTCCACCTGTAAGTGTCCGGCCATGACTTCGCGTATCCGCATTAAACGCGCGCGACAGCCGTGTCAGTGAATCTATAAACACCACTGCGTCGGTACCTGTTTCAGCCAAACGACTGGCAGTATTGATGGTCATTTCCGTAATTCTTAAATGTTGAGCAATGCTCCGGTCAGCAGAAGAGGAAAGCACATATGCCTTTTCAATGCTTCTTCTGAAGTCTGTAACTTCCTCGGGTCTTTCATCGACCAGTAATATAAACACCACCACTTCCGGGTGATTGGCTACAATGGAATTGGCCATGTGTTTTAAAATTGTGGTTTTACCGGATTTGGGAAGGGCGACTATCAATCCGCGCTGTCCCCTACCAATAGGTACAATCATATCCATCGCCTTTCCCATGATATCGTCCGGCCCCTGGGTCAGTCTCAGCCTTTCAGACGGGCTGATACTGACTACACTGTTGAGTGATTTTACCTTTGAGTATTCTTTTAATGGTATCTGGTTTATTGTATGGATTTCAGAGAGTTTCAGATTTTTATTTTTGCCGTCACCCTCGACCCCGGCACCTTCAATAAAGATCCCCTCCTGCAGGTTGAACTCTCGTATCAGGTTAACCGGAACATAAGTATCTTCCGGGCCCGGCTGAAAGTTTTTTTCTATTGATCTCAAAAAACCAAATCTTCGTTCAAGTATTTCCAGATGTCCTTTTACTGTTTTCAATATTTTACTCCCTGCTTCTATTCATACTCATTAGGAACAGCGCAGATTATAACAAATGGTTCATTATCCGATGCGTTTCTGAACTGGTGTTTTTCATTCGGCAGGACTATAGCAAATTCACCTGCTTTAAGGGACAGATGTTCTCCCTGCTCATTCACAAGAACTCCCTGTCCGCTGATTACATGGTTAAGATGCTCAAAATCATGGGTGTGATAGGGGGTATGTCCTCCCGGTTCAATTGTAAACACACGAAAGCAGAAAGACGGTGATCCATCGGCTTTTGATATGGGGATCTGTTTAAATACCTTTTCAGCCCCTTCCATTGTCATTTTTTCTTTTTTTATGTCCTGAAGTTTTATTGTTTTCATAATTTCTTCTGCATCGGGATACATCCACTCCCCCAACTCCTCCCACCAGCGTTGAATGCTCTTGACCGCAAATTGTGCTGTATCATTATCAGTTCCTACATTCACCCATCCTAAATTATTGGTAATATCATATGCCCCATAGGGAGTTACTTTACCCAGCTCTTTATCAATAAAGTCATACGCCTCAACTTCCAATGGATGCTTAGATTTACACCATTCTCGCCCAGTATCTAAGAGTTTTCTCAGTTAGCTCTGATGAAATCTTTTCATACCGATTTTTTATTGATTCATGTGGTAATGCTTTCATCTAAAGCAGTATAATATAAATTTTGAAAAAATGCTATTTATGCGCAATTCCTTAGTGGAAATGAAAAAGATTGAGGAATTGGAAGAGATCATTAAGCACGAAAATCTTGATCATGACGAAGCCTATAAATTTGTACGAAACGCGTTTCGTAACGGCAGTATAGCAACCACAGGAACCAATCTGGCCAAGGTTTTGCCTCCGGTATCACGCTTTTCTCCCGGAGAAAGATGAAATAAAGGTTGGATTGAATGTCTACAGGAAGAAATAATCGGTATCATAAATGGCTATTTTGGTAGTCTCCCAGTTTCCACAGTCTCAGCAGAAACCTGTTCTCCACTCACCTCTTAAAATTACAAGGAGTAGTAAGAAAATCACCTGATGTTATACTGAGCGTCAAAACAGGCGTTCCCACGGGGGCCGTGGGAACGAGAAGATAACAAAAAACAAAAATCCTTGCCTGCTATGCTAACCCGTTGTATTCCAATAAAAACCTCTTAAAAAAGGTTTCCATGAATCTGTGCCTTTCCATTGCTATCCTGAGGCCTCCGGAAGTGAGGATGCGGTCTTTTACTTTAACCAGTTTAACCCTGTATTCCCTGTAACAGGTATCATTTATTGTATAGGATTTACTCTCTTCAGGCGCGACATCAGGATTATGGAGGGTCGCCCCTACCTCTCCTGCAAAGAGGAATGCCCTGCCGATCCCGACTGCCCCGATAGAGTCAAGTTTGTCCGCGTCAAATAAGACTTTTGCCTCGAGTGTCTCAGGTATGTCTTTACCCCTGAAGCGGTGTGTCCTGATTGAATGGATTATGTTGTTCTTATCTTCAGCCGAAAGATTAAATTTTGTGAGGATTTCACCGGCAAGTTCAGCTCCCTTTTCAGCGTGACAGATTTTACCCTTTGACCTGTCCTGAAAGGGACGTCCGATGTCATGAAGATGGGCAGCTATTCCGAGGACATCAAGGTCTGCTCCTTCTGCCATGCCTATCTTCATGCAAAGATCATAAACCCGTTTAGTATGAAACCAGTCATGACTTCCGTTTGATCCGGATGTCATTTCTTTGGCTATTTGTTTTATATATTCAATATCCACTTGAGTTTTCTTCTATAAATCCTGACCAGAACCGTTTTCATCCTGCAACACGCTTTCCAGCTTTGGGGTGTAGCTGTCACCTATGGGTTCACCCGAGAGATTTTTGATAACAGGTTGCGGATTTTTCTTTTCATGTTCATCAAGGGCCTTTTCCCAGAATTTTTTGGTTTTGTCATCCAGGGGAGTCCATCCAAGCCTTCCCCTGCATTTTGGAAATTTGGAACAGCTGAGCCAGGGACCGCGTGCACCTCTCCTGATATTAAGGTCGGATTCACATTTGGGACATTTGAGATCAGTTAAAAGCGGCGGTACCTTCGGCTGAGTTATATGTCCTTTTTTATCCAGATTAAGAATACCGTCGCATTCAGGATATTTGGTGCAGCTCAGGAACGGGCCGAAACGTCCTTTTTTCATCAGCATCGGATCTCCGCATTTGGGGCATGCAATATCAGTCTGCTCCGGTACCGACGGATTTCCGTTTCGGTCGATGGGTGCGGCATATTTACATTCCGGATAGCTTGCACAGCTCAGGAACCTGCCGTTCCTTCCAAAGCGGTAAACAGTACCGCTTCCACACTGGGGGCATGTATGAGGTGCAGGTTCGGTTTCCGCTTTCGCATGCTCCATATCATTATAGGCGGTGTCAAGGTCTTTCTTGAACGGATTATAGAATCCCTTCAGCATCTGCACCCAGTCAGCATGTTTTTCTGCTATATCATCGAGCTTTTGCTCCATGTCCCTTGTATAACCGACTTCCAGGATATCGGGGAACGCCTCGATCAGTTTATCGGTAACAACCTTACCCAGGTCCGTTGCAAAGAAACGGTTCTTGATTTTTTCGGAATACTTCCTGTTCTGGATAACCTGTATTATCTGTGCATAAGTACTCGGGCGGCCAATCCCTTCGGCTTCGAGCTTTTTAACAAGAGATGCCTCGGTATATCTGGGTGGCGGTGATGTAAAATACTGGGCCGGCTCCATGTGAAAGGCGGAAAGCTCCTGATCATCTTTTAGCGCAGGCAGGGTGGCTTCATCCGAATGATTCGGGATACCCGTAACCCTGTAGTAACCGTCGAATATCAGAACCCTTCCTGTAGCCTTGAAAACCAGTTCAGTTTTTGCACCTGTTCCCGAGATAAGAACAGTTGTGTAATCCCATTCTGCCTCAGTCATCTGGCAGGCTACAAACCTGTTCCAGATTATCTTGTAGAGCTTGTATTGTTGGTCTGTCAGTGATGATTTTATCTTTTCAGGTATAAGAGTAACATCCGTCGGCCTGATAGCCTCATGGGCTTCCTGGGCTGCTTTATTTGAGGATGTAAAATAATTGGGCTTCGGAGGCAGGTATTTTTCGCCATATGTATTTTTAATAAATTCCCTGGACATGGCGATTGCATCAGGTGAAAGATGGGTTGAATCGGTTCTCATGTAGGTTATAAGACCTACTGATCCCAGACTTCCTATTTCAACTCCTTCATAAAGCGCCTGGGCGGTTCGCATGGTTGTCTGGGTGGTAAAGCCAAGCTGGTTCACTGCGGCCTGCTGAAGAGTGCTTGTGATGAATGGTGCGTTTGCCCTGTTCTTTGTCCGTTTGGTCTGTATAGATTTAACGCGCCATCCCGGACCTTTTTCAATATGTCCCTTAAGGGTTACGAGTTTACCGTTTTTGCTGTTTTTATCATGGCTTTCTTCCACTTCCTTTTTATCGAGAACAAAGCCTGCTTTTTCTGCTGTCTCAAGTGCATCTTTAAAATTATCAGGTTTGAATTTTTGGCCGTTGACCTCAATCAGTTCCGCTGTAAAACTGTTACGATCAGCCAGCCACTGGTTTTTTTCATCGATCGTTCTTCCGGTCAGTTTGCCTTTTATTTTTGGGGGTGATTTATCAAGCCATTTTCTGAATTTATCACCCAGCGTTTCCCATCCCAAAAGGTCGGTGGTAAAATATCCCGCAAGTTTCCAGTATTCATCGGGGATGAATGCCTCGATCTCTCTTTCCCTTTCCACAAGTAGTCTTACGGCCACAGACTGGACCCTTCCGGCGGAAAGCCCCCCTGCGACCTTCCTCCAGAGAAGCGGAGAAACCTGATATCCTACTATCCGGTCAAGGATACGTCTTGCCTGCTGGGCATTGACCTTGTCCATGTCAATGTCCTGGGGATTGCTGAATGCCTTTTCAATTTCCTTTTTTGTAATAGCATTAAAAACAACACGTTTGGCATCATTAAGATCAATGTCCAATGCCTCGGCGAGATGCCACGCTATGGCTTCTCCTTCGCGGTCGAGGTCTGTTGCCAGCCAGATGCCTGAGGAGGCCTTTGCCGCTTTTTTCAGTTCCTTGACGGTTGTTCCTTTGCCTTTTATAACCTGGTATGTGGGTTTAAAGTCATTTTCAAGGTCGACACCGGGTACAGGATTTTTTACACCTTTCGGATTCTTGCCAGGGAGATCCCGCACATGACCTACCGAGGCCATTACAAGATATTCTTTTCCAAGGTATTTGTTTATTGTCCGTGCCTTGGCCGGAGACTCGACTATAACAAGCTGTTTTCCCGATTGTCTTCCACGACCGCTTTTTTTTGTACTTTTCTGTTTTTTTTCTTCCATATTCTCTGTTCTGGATTTTATAAATTATTTTTGGAACATAAATGGGAGTGATTTATCTCACAAACATTTTTCCGGGTAACTGTTTTATTATTCCCTTGAGTTCCATTTTTGTTAAGGCCCCTGAAAGGTCTCCCGAGGCAATATTGCTTTTCTTTTGAATCTGGTCAATGTGTATTGGATAATCACCAATGATCTCATATATCTTTTTTTCTGTTTCGCTTATCTCGGGTAATTCCTTTTTAATAAAGGTATCGGACTTTACCATACCCGGATAATTCATCCCAAGAGCATCCATTATATCATCGGCATTTTCTGCCAGCATTGCACCGTGTTTTATCAGAAAATGACACCCTCTGCTTTTAAACGATTCAATGCTGCCCGGAACAGCAAAAACATCTCTCCCCTGTTCAAGCGCGATTGATGCTGTAATCAGAGAACCACTGTTCTTTGTGGCTTCAACCACTAAAACTCCCCTGCTCAACCCGCTTATAATCCTGTTCCTTTTAGGAAAATTTGACGGGGAAGGCACTGCTCCTATGGGAAATTCCGTAATAATGGTCCCGTTTTCAATTACTTTGTCAAACAGCTTTCTGTTTTGACTTGGATAAACAGTATCAATGCCTGTTCCCAGAACACCAATCGTAAATCCTTTGCCTGAGAGACATCCCCAGTGGGAAGCAGCATCAATCCCAAGCGCCATGCCACTGACTACACCGAGGCCGCGTCTGGCAATTCCCTGTCCGAATTCCTCGGCCGCTTTCAGCCCGTAATGGGTCGCATTCCTTGATCCGACAATTGCCACAAAAATAATATTTTGGGGGATCTCGGTCCCTTTCATATACAGAATCATCGGCGGATCATGAATTTCCTTTAATGATTCGGGATATTCAGGATCATTAAATGTCACTATTCTTGCACCGAGTGATTCAATCTTGCTTAATTCAACGGAAGGATCAGTATTAAAGTTTTTATTTACTATATCCTGAGCCGTATCCTTTCGAACCCCATCCACTTTAGCAAGCTCGGATATGGGCGCATTTATTATTCCTTCGGGATCATCAAACTTCATCAAAAGGTTTTTGAACGTTACATTGCCAATACCTTTGACCCCGGACAGGGCTATCCAGTAGCATCTTTTATCTGGCCATAAAGACATTAGTGTTAACCCTTTTAGATTTGAATACGGCGGGAATATACAACAGAGCTGTTATTAATAGTCAAGTTTTTTCTTTAAGTTATTCTTTATTCAATTGGGCAGTTTGCCTTATTTAGTATA